>DSCZ01000414.1 GCA_011048855.1 Desulfobacteraceae bacterium
AACGGCTGGCTTCCGGCCGAACGTCAGGTGGGTCAGACCGGGCAATCTGTCAGGCCCGAGCTCTACATCGCCTGCGGGCTTTCCGGGGCGATTCAGCACCGCGCCGGCATGGCCGATTCGCGATATATCGTGGCTATCAATAGAGACGCCAGGGCGCCGATATTTCAGGTGGCCGACTGGGGGATCGTCGCAGATTTGCACGACGTGGTGCCCGCGCTGATCAACGGGCTAAACGCTACAAGTTGACTTTGACGCTTTCAGGAACCGGGGATTGAACATGGTCAGATCCAATGCCGAGGAAATGGTCAAAAAAGTAATGGCGCGTTTTGTGGACAGGGAGATCATCCCTGTCGCCGGGGAGCTGGATTCATCCGGTGTTTTTCCGCGCGAGCATTTCGAAAAACTCGCCCGTATGGGGGTGTTGGGGATACGTTACCCTGTAAAGGCAGGGGGTTCCGGAGGGACTACGACCCAGTTCTGCATCGCGATGCAGGAACTGGCACGCGGGCTCATGAGCCTTGCAGCGATGACCGCAATGCAGTGCCTGATGGGAACGAACGGCCTGTATCTCTATGGTACGAAACAAATGCACGAGGAGTATTTGAAGCCTGCCCTCAGAGGTGAGAAGATAGGCGCTTTTCAGCTGACCGAACCGGAGGCCGGGGGGGATCTCGGCAGTGTCAGGACTTTGGCCAGAAAGGTGTCCGACGGCTGGGTCATAAACGGCATGAAAACTTGGTCCACCAGCGGGCCTTACGGGGATTTCCACACTGTGCTGTGCCAGACGGATCCGGAGAAGGGCCTGAAAGGGTTGATGTTTTTTTTCATTCCCTCCGATACGCCCGGTTTTGTGGCCAGCAAAAAGTTCGAAACGCTCGGGACGCGAAATTCGGCGCTTTCAGAGATTTATTTCAACGATTGCCACGTCCCCGACGAATTCATGCTGGGGGAACTGGGTCGCGGGCTGGACGTGCTGCTGACTATACTGGCCGAAATCCGCATAATGACTGCAGCCCTGGCTCTTGGTCTTCATCGGGCCGCGATGAATGCTTCCATCCAATATGCCAAGGAACGGATCGCGTTTGGAAAACCCATCGGAAAATACCAGCTGATTCAGTCGAAGATAACCGACATGGCCGTCAATCTGGAAGCCGGGAGCTTGATGGTGGAAAAAGTCACCCGTCTCATCGATAATAAAGTCTCATGCCTGAACGAGGCCACGATGGCAAAATATTTCACGACCGAATCCGCGTGCAGCGCCTGTGACCAGGCGACGAGGATATTCGGCGCCTATGCCTATTCTATGGAATATGACGTACAGCGCTTTTACCGGGACAACCGCTTTCTTTTGTACGGCGGCGGAACCCATGAGGTGCTGCAGACAACGATTGCCAGGCAGTATTTGAAATGATGCATTTATCGTGAATTAATGGAAGAGAGCGAGGAGAAAATGGCGGGCAGAAAAATACGGGTGCTTCTGGCAAAACCAGGGCTTGACGGTCATGACAGGGGTGCGAAGGTTGTGGCCCATGCACTGCGGGAGGCAGGGATGGAAGTGATTTACACGGGGCTGCATCAACCCGTGGAAAGTATCGTCAACCAGGCCGTTCAGGAGGATGTCGACGTGGTCGGGCTTTCGATCATGTCCGGAGCCCATATCCCAATCTGCAGGAAGCTGATGAAGCTTATTGCCGAACAGGACGCCGGGGATAAAATTGTCGTGGTCGGCGGGGTTATACCGAGCAAAGATATTGAAGATCTGAAGAAAATCGGCATCCGTGGGGTTTTTCCCGGCGGAGCCCAATTTTCGGAGATCGTGGAATTTATCGAGAAGGAAGCTGAGGGAGCGCGGTAAAAACCGTAAAGCCCGAAGCCCGGGAAAGGAGAAGGGTGAGCCCATGGGCACTGCCACTTATATCAGGGACGAAAAGGATGCCATCCAGGATGTAATCCTTGAATCAGGCATCAAGGTCAAACCGGTTTACGGCCCGGAGGATCTTTCGAGAATCGGGTTCGATTACCGTAGTGATCTGGGGGATCCGGGCGAGTTCCCATATACCAGGAGCATCCATCCGCTGGGGTATCGCAGCCGCAACTGGACGACGAGGCAATACACCGGGTTCGGCACTCCGGAGGAGACCAACGAACGTTTCAAATTGATGATAGGTCACGGCCAGACCGGTTTGAATGTGGCCTTCGATCTCCCGACCCAGATGGGATACGACTCGGACCACCCAATGGCCGAAGGCGAGGTGGGCAGGGTCGGAATGGCGGTGGACTCACTCCGGGATTTCGAAACCGCCTTCGAAGGCATCGCACTTGACCGGATCGGGGCCGGGTTGACCATCAACGCGGTGGCCTCTGTGATGCTCGCTATGTATCAGGCGGTGGCCGAAAAGGCCGGTTATGCCAGAGACAGGATCTCCGCGACCCCCCAGAATGACATCTTGAAGGAAATCGTAGGAAGAGGAGCGTGGATTTATCCGGTTGAACCTTCGGTGAGGCTGATCGGGGATACGATCGAATATTCGATGAAAGAACTGCCCCGGTGCAACCCTGTTTCGATAGCCGGCTACCACATAAGGGAGAGCGGGTGCACGCCCGCCCAGGAGATTTCCTACGCCTTCATGATTGCCTTCGCCTACATAGACGAGGTGGTGGGCCGGGGGTACCGGGCCGAGGATTTCGTGGGGCGTTTCACATTCAACCTGAACGTGTTCGGGAATCTCTGGGAAACGGTTGCCAAGTTCAGGGCCGCCAGGAAGCTTTGGGCGAAGCTTCTTCGCGAACGTTATGGAGTGCAACGGGAGAAATCCCTTTTTCTCCGGGGCATATTCGGAGGAGGCGGCTCAGGAATGACCAAGCAGCAGCCGGAAAACAACATCGTAAGAGGGGCATACTACGCCCTTGCCGCCGCCCTTTCCGGTGCCCAGACCACAGCCCTTTGCTCTTTCGACGAAGCCTACACAATACCCACTGAACGCGCCGCATTGCTGTCTTTGCGCACGTTCCAGATTCTCATGGATGAGATCGGGTTGAGGGATACCGTGGATCCGCTCGGAGGCTCCTATTTCATCGAGACACTCACCAGCGAGATGGAAGAGAAAATTCTCGAGGAGATGGAGAAAGTCGAAAAGGCGGGGGGGCATGATAGAGGCCGTTTCATCGGGGTACGTCCAGCGGGAAGTGGCCCGCAGGGCCTATGAATACGAAAAGAAGCTCCAGAGCGGCGAGGTGATAAAGGTTGGGGTTAACAAGCATACCGAAGGTGTGGATATGGAAGTTGAGCTCCATGAATATAACGAACGATGGGCCCAGCTCCAGATCAACAGGCTCGAGGAGCTCAAGGAAGGGCGGGACGGCCGGGCGGTCGTTGAGGCGCTTAAGGCTCTCGAGAAGACCGCGCGCGATAAGGAAAACGTGATGCCCAACCTTGTCGAGTGCTGCAAGGCTTATGCAACTGTAGGAGAAATGGCGGATGTGTTCCGCAATGTATTCGGCGAGTATATAGAGCCGAGTATTTTTTAAGAATTCACCTCTATTGGACTTTCCTTCTTTTGGGAGCGAACGCAGGTGGTCAGCAAATCTGTTGAATTTGATTTTAAGAATTTGGGAACTGTTCCTGCAAGAAGGTCCATGGGTGAGTATGTTTATCAAAATCTGAAGCAGGCGATCGTTCTGGGGGACATGGCGCCCGGAAGCCGCGTGGTTGAAAGCCGTGTCGCCGAGGCTATGAACATCAGCCGCACACCGGTCAGGGAGGCGATTCATAAGCTGGAACGGGAAGGGTTTTTGAAACGTTCTCCGGCCGGCGGGCTGGCGGTGGCAGGGTTAAGCAAGGTAGAGATACAAGAGGTCTTTGAAATCAGGAGCGTCCTTGAAAGCTATGCTGCACGCCTGGCAGCGATGCGCCATCGAGGGAAGGACCTGGCGCCGCTCGAGACTAAAATTCGTGAATTTGACGTTATCCTTGAACAAGGGCGACTGGAAGCTCTTCCCGAGGTCAACACAAATTTCCATGACATGCTCTACGGGCTCAGCCGCAGCCCGAAATTGATTGAGATGATCAATGATCTGAGAGACCAGATCCAACGTTTCAGGGTTATTATTTTAAAAAGACAGAGCTGGGCCGGGCGAAGTAACGAAGATCATAAAATGATACTTCATTTTATGAAAAAGAGGGATGAAGAAGGCGTTGTCCGGGTGATGCGGGAACATATGCTGCGGGGACAGGATATTGTGCTGCAGGAATTCGACCGCGGGCAGGGTTGAATTTTTCGGTTGGGTTTTGATCTTCCGGCACGAATAGTTTAGAATCCAATTTGGTTTGGGAAAGGAGGTGGTGCAGGCAGGTCCTGGGAAGAGATGTGAACCTTTTGCACTGATTAAGGAGGTCAGAGAGATGAAACGGACAATAATTTTTATGCTGGCCGGACTTTTTGTTGCAACCCTGTTATGTGTAACCTCGGCTCCGACGACTGCCGTTGCAGGTCCGATCAAGCTGAGTTACGCAAATTTCCCCCCCGCCCCCACTTTCCCATGCGTTCAGATGGAACGATGGAAAAAGGAGGTGGAGAAGCGGACCGGAGGAAAAGTGGCGATTGACACCTATCCAGGAGGAACCCTGCTTGATGCCAAGAATATGATGGACGGCGTGATCGCCGGCCAGGCGGACATCGGGTGCCTTTGTATGGCCTATCAGCCGGGACGATTCATTGTCACAAATGCCACGGCCCTGCCTCTGGGTTTCCCCGATGCCGAATCCGCCAGTCTTGCGCTGTGGTCGCTCTATCAAAAATACCAACCCGAGGAATTCCGCAAAGTGAAGGTGCTTGCAATGTTCGCCTGCGCCCCTGCCAACATATACGCCAAGAAAAAGGTGGCCAACCTGGAGGATCTGAGAGGCCTTGAGCTTCGCGCATCCGGAGGTGTTGCCGAGGTTTTGAAGGCCCTTGGAGCGACCCCCGTGGGAATGCCCCAGTCAGAAGCGCCCGAAGCGCTCCAGAAAGGGGTTGTCCAGGGAGCCGCCTCTTCGCTCGAAACACTTATGGATTTTAAATACGCCGAAATGTGCCGTCACGTGACGATTTTCAACGGCCCCGTATATCCTTTTTCCGTGGTTATGAACCAGAAAGCCTGGGATTCCCTCCCGGAAGATGTTCAGAAGGTCATGGATGACCTCCGGCTGGAGCAGTCTGAGTGGACGGGAAAATACATGGATGATCACGTGAACAAGTCGATCGAGTGGTCCAAAGAGAATTACGACATAGAGATCACGCACTTGTCCGTCGAAGAAAAGGCGCGATGGGACGAAAAACTCTCGCCGATCATTGATCAATGGATAGAGTCGGCTGAAGGCAAGGGTATCCCGGGTGGGGAAATCGTTGCATATCTGCGAAGTTTTCTCAAAAACTAGCTGGTGCCCGCCCGTCTTCCCGAAGCGGAAGACGGGTTCGAACACACATTGAGAATCCCGGAAGTTGGGGGAAGGAGGTTTATGGGACTTCTTTCCAGGATGAGCGAAGTGGCGAACGGTATCCTGATCGGTCTCGCCGGCATACTCCTTGTGGCAACCGTTTTTCTAACCTGCGCGAACATTTTCCTGCGTGTTGTCTGGGTTCCGATAGACGGCACTTTTGAACTGGTGGGATTTTTTGGTGCGGTGGTGACAGCTTTTGCACTGGGCTACACCCACATGCGCAAGGGGCATATAGCGATAGACATCCTAACCATGCAATATTCCGCTCGCTTCCAGAAGCTTATTTTTGGTCTCAACGGGCTCATCTGTGCATTGTTTTTCACGGTTTGCGGATGGAGAATAGGGGTCTGGGCCGGGACGATAAGAGCGGAAGGTGAGGTCACCGAAACCTTGAGAATAATTTTCCATCCGTTCATATATTGTGTTGCCTTCGGATGCTTTATTCTCGCCTTCATTTTGTTCATCGATTTCCTGGGGATTTTTTTCCGGAAGAAAGGAATCTGAGGCATGGACCTGGCGGTGACCGGAATTCTGGGCATCATCATTCTCATCCTGATTATTTTTCTGCTGGGGATGCCTGTAGGGTTTGCAATGGCCGTGGTGGGCTTTTGCGGGTACTGGTATATGGTTTCCTTCGAGGCTGCGCTCTATATGGCGGCGACCGACGTGTGGGGCACCTTTTCGAAATACGGATTGACTGTTATACCGCTTTTCATATTTATGGGTGAGATCGCATTTTTTTCCGGGGTCAACAAAAAGCTCTATGAGACGGCTTACAAATGGTTCGGGCATATCCGGGGGGGGCTCGCGATGGCCACGGTCATGGCCTGTGCGGGTTTTGCAGCGATCTGCGGTTCCAACGCCGCAACGGCCGCAACGATGACGACGGTCGCTTTGCCTGAAATGAAGAAATACAATTACGCTTCGGTGCTCAGTACAGGAGCTATCGCGTGCGGATCAACGCTGGGAGTGGTGATTCCGCCCAGCGTGGTGCTGATCGTGATCGGTTTGTACACAGGCCAGTCGATCGCAAAACTGTTCTACGGGGGCGTCACGGCAGGGATCCTCCTCGCCTCGCTTTTTCTTTTGACGGTTTATTTGATGTGCAGAATAAATCCGACCTGGGGACCGGTCGGCCCCGGGACGACGTTCAGAGAAAAAATCGTTTCCCTTCCCGGAGCATTCGAGATGTTGCTGTTGTTCCTGCTCATCATGGTGGGGCTTTATTTCGGGTTTTTCACTCCAACCGAGGCCGGGGCGGCCGGATCGTTCTTCGCCCTGGTTATAAGCCTCTGCCGGAGGTCGCTTTCCTGGAAAGGTTTTCTCGATTCGATAATCGACACTCTCAGGATTTCCTGCATGGTGATGATGTTGGTGGCGGGCGCTGTCATTTTCGGGAGGTTTCTGGCCCGCACCAGGATTCCTTTCGAAATTGCTTCCTGGGTGGCCGATCTTCCGGTGCCGGGAGCGATGATTCTGACGATCATCTTCTTTATCTATGTTTTCGGCGGAGCCGTCATGGATGCGCTGGCACTGCTTCTTATAACGATACCGGTATTTTTTCCGGTCGCCCTGGAGCTGGGTTATGACCCCATCTGGTTTTCTGTAACGATAACCGTCATCACAACCCTGGGAGCTGTAACCCCGCCGGTGGGAGCGACGACATATGTCGTCGGGGGCATGGCGAAAGATGTGCCGTTGAGCACCGTTTTCAAGGGAGTAACGTTTTTTTTACCGGCCTACCTTTTATGTGTTGCGATATTGATGGTTTTTCCCGGGCTGGTGACTTTTCTCCCAAATCTTATTCGTTATTAGACCATGTATGGAAGTCATGCATGGAGATGCACTATTTTGCCTGATGTTTTTGGTGCACAGTATTCAAATCAATCCGGGGGCGCCGGCTTTTGGCCGGAAGCCGATCAGGAGACGAGGTTGCCGCGATGACAAAAACTTTCATGCCTTCGATTGAAACCCCGGAAGCCCTGGGCAGACTGCAACTCGAGGGGCTCAAATGGACAGTCGCACATGCTTACAAGGGCTCGCCGGTCTATAAGAAACGTCTGGATGAGGCCGGGGTCAGCCCCGGCGACATTCGTTCCCTGGATGACCTGAGGCGCCTGCCCTTTACCACTTCCGCGGATCTGCAGGAGGGCTACCCTTTTCCGCTTTTGTGTGTGCCGATCGAGGATGTGGTACGCATCCACGCATCCTCCGGCACAACCGGAAAACGCAAGGTTCTGTGCTACACTGCGAAAGACATCGAGGACTGGTCGGATTTTTTCTCCCGGTGCTACGAGATGGCCGGACTCACCACGGCTGACAGGATCCAAATCGCGGTGGGTTACGGGGTATGGACCGCCGGGGCGGGCTTTCAACTTGCCTGCGAGAAATTCGGTGCCATGGCGATTCCTGCCGGTCCCGGAAACCTGGATATGCAGTGTGAATTCCTGATCGATATGCAGACTACGGTGATGTGCTGTACCGCCTCAATGGGGCTTCTGCTGGCGGAGGAAGTCAACAAGAGGGGTCTTAAGGAAAAAATAAACCTGAAAAAAATGATTTTCGGCTCAGAAAGATGCAGCGATGCTATGCGGGCGAAGATTAAAGAGTACCTGGGTCTCAATGATGTTTTCGACATACCAGGGATGACCGAACTCTATGGCCCCGGGACCGGGCTCGATTGTCCGTTCCATAAGGGGATTCATTACTGGGCTGATTATTACATCGTGGAAATCGTGGATCCTGAGACGCTTGAGGCTGTGCCGGAAGGAGAAAGCGGCGAAATGGTTGTGACCACCCTGAAAAAGGAAGCCGTACCGCTTATCCGCTACCGCACGAGGGATTTGACCAGGTTGATTCCCGGGCGGTGTCCGTGCGGCTCGATTTTTCCCCGGCACGACAGGATCCTGGGCCGCTCCGACGATATGATTATTTTCAGGGCCGTGAATATTTACCCGGGGCAGATCGATCATGAGCTTTCGCAAATCGAGGAAATCGGAAGTGAGTACCAGGTGGTTCTCGATCGGAAGAAAGAGGGCAAAGACTATATGAACGTTAAAATTGAGCGGGGGCTGGGGGTGGATTCGTCAAGCGACGGGGCGATTTCTGCTAAAGTGGCCTCGGAGCTGAAAAAGAAGCTGCTGGTAAGTGTCGAGGTGGAAATCGTCGATCACGGCTCTTTGCCCAGGTCCGAGCGGAAGAGCAAAAGGGTTTTCGACAACCGGCCGGAAGATTGACGACCTCGTGAAACGTACCATCTTCGTCTTATCGGCGTCGGGGTCGGGATCGGTATCGGGGTCGAAAAGGCCGCCGATCAAAGTCCGATACCGATACCGACAGCGACCCCGAGGGACATCGTTGTTTTGATTTTTTACAATGCCGTGAAGATTGATACCGGGTTGAACCAGCTAATGGCTAATAGCTAATAGTTAACAGCTACCGAAGGATTTAGACATGATTGACTACGAGTACAAGAAGCCTAAGTCTCTGGACGAGGTCTTTAAATTGATGAAGACCTACGGTTCCGACGCGAGGCTCATAGCGGGTGGAACCGACCTCATGGTGGCGATGCGCAGGGCCCTTAAATCGCCTGCGGTGCTGATTTCCCTGAGAGGCATCGATGAGTTGAGATACCTGCGTAAAGACGGTGCCTACCATATAGGCGCGATGACAACGCACAGGATGCTGGAGTGTTCCTCTCTTGTGCGGGGTGAGCTCACGGCTTTGCAGGAAGGGGCAGCGAAGGTCGGTTCGGTGCAGATCCGGAATGTCGCTACGGTGGGCGGCAATATCTGCAATGCAGCGCCTTCTGCAGACACAGCAGGTCCGTTGCTGGCCCTGGATGCCGTGGTCGCGCTTCAAGGGCCGGCGGGTGAGAGAAAAATTCCTCTCGGTGAATTTTTCAAAGGCCCCGGGAAAACGGTAAAACAAAGGGACGAAGTTCTCGTGGGGCTGAAAATTCCGCTGGAGATGGGCGGTTATGGAAGCGCCTACTGGAAGCATTCACGCCGGGAAGCAATGAACCTTCCGCTGGTGGGCATAGCGGCTGCCGCGCACCTGGCGGCCGATGGATTGATTGACGATGCCCGAATCGCACTGACTGTGGCTGCACCTACGCCCGTGAGGGCGTTTAAAGCTGAGGAATTTTTAAAAGGCAGGGCTCCCGAGGCTGATGTGTTGTCGGAAGCCGGGAGGATAGCATCGTCTCCTGAGTGCTGCAGCCCGAGGGACAGCCTCAGGTGTGATGCCTGGTACCGGGAGGAAATCGTACGGGTTTACGTCGCGCGCATGCTGGCTCTGGCAGTGGAGCGCACCGGGAATGGAAGGAGTTCAAAATGAACAGAATATCGGTTTCCTTTACGTTAAACGGAGAGGACGTGGTCGTCGAAGTTCCTGAAACATGGACTCTTTTGAAGGTTTTGAGGGAGTATTTCGAATTAACCGGCGCGAAGGAGGGCTGCGGCGTCGGAGAGTGTGGCGCATGCACGGTGATTGTGGACGGTGAGGCGGTAAATGCCTGTCTGTATCCATTTCCGGAAGTGGAGGGAAAGACGGTTCTCACGGTGGAAGGCCTGGCGGACAGGGATTCTCTGCATCCCCTTCAGACGGCTTTTCTTGAGCACAATGGAGTTCAGTGCGGATTCTGCACATCGGGGATGATAATGTCGGCGAAGGCTTTACTGGACAAGGAGAAGAACCCGTCCGAAAACGAGATCAGGAAGGCGATTGCCGGCAACATCTGCCGCTGTACAGGTTATGTTCAGATCGTGGAATCGATCAAGGCGGCGGCCGATTCCCTTGATGATTGATATATCGACGGATCGTCATCGGCTGTTTACAGGAGGAAAGGATGTCCGATTATCTTTATGTGGGAAAAAATATCCCCCGAACCATCGAAGCCGACAAGGTCACCGGTAAGGCGGTTTATGTAGACGACTTCAAGCGCCCGGGGATGCTGTACGGCAAAATTCTGTACAGCAGGTACGCCCATGCGAGGATAGTACATGTCGACGCATCGAAGGCCAGAGCCTTGCCGGGTGTAAAAGCCGTTCTTACCGGCGAGGACATTCCTGATGTTCGAGTCGGCTTTATAAAGGACCAGCGTGTGCTCAAGAGGGATAAAGTGCGGCAGTTCCGGGATGAGGTGGCGGCGGTTGCAGCGGTAAACCCGGAGACAGCGACCGAGGCGCTTGGATTGATAGATGTCGAGTATGAAGAGTTGCCGGCCGTGTTTGATCCTTTCGAAGCGATGAATAGAGACGCGCCGTTGATACATGATGCGGACGCCAGGGGGAAACCTGTCCGAAGCAATGTGCTGCCCCTGCCGTGGCGTTTCAGAGAAGGGGATATAGACGGGGCCAGGGAAAAGTCGGCCTATGTGACGACAGACAGGGTCAGTACCACATGGGTGAATCAGTGCTGCATGGGAACGAGCGGATGCGTTGCGGAGTTCGACAGCAACAAGAACCTTACGCTATGGAACCAGACCAACGTGATTTTCGGGGACAAGGGCCGGATAACCGAATATTTTGAACGAATAGGGCTCAAAGGTAAAAAAATCCGGATTATAAACCCGGTCGTTGGAGGAAGTTTCGGGACGAAACTGGATACGGACATCTATGAATTCATTTGTATCCAGCTCGCACTCGCAACCGGGAAACCGGTGAAGATCCAGTTTACCAGGGAGGAGGAGTTCATGGCCCTTCCTCCGAGGCAGCCCGCGGTGTTTACAATAGAGC
>DSCZ01000235.1 GCA_011048855.1 Desulfobacteraceae bacterium
GCATAGCGGGAACCATATCGGTTATGGTCAGGCCAGGCGTTGCGGGTAAATCCGCGCCCCAGGCGTCTGAAAACTTTTTACGAACGGCGTCGTCGGCCACAGCCTGGTAACCCGTAAAAACATTGGGGAGGCCTCCCATATCGCAGGCTCCCTGCACGTTGTTCTGTCCTCTGAGCGGGTTGACACCCCCGCCATGAACACCGACATAACCGCACAGCATCGCCAGGTTGCAGCAGGATTTTACATTGTCGACACCGGTCGTGTGCTGGGTTATCCCCATGGCGTAAAGAAGGCTTCCCGGTGAATTGGTCGCATACAACCGGCTTATTTCCTCGAGATCCTTCGGCTCAACCCCGGTGATGGCGCTGACCTTATCGGGCGTATAGGCGCTGACGCTTTTTTCCAGTGCATCATAGTCTTCCGTCCGCGCAGCGATATAGTCCACGTCGTGCCAGCCGTTCTTTATGATGATATGCATCATGCCGTTCAAAAGCGCCACATCGCTTCCCAGCCGGTGGTTTACGCTCACATCGGCAAAGCGGGACAGCTGAATGTTTCTCGGGTCTGCGACGATCAGCTTCGCCCCTTTTTCCTTTGCACGGATCACCCTCCGTGCAATCAAGGGGTGGCATGCCGTGGTATTGGAACCGATGATAAAAATGCACCCGGCATCCTCGATGTCGGCCACCGAATTGGTCATGGCTCCGCTGCCGAACGCGGCGGCAAGACCTGCCACCGTGGAGGCGTGTCAGAGACGGGCACAGTGATCGACGTTATTGGTTCCGATCACCGCGCGGGCGAATTTCTGGGCAAGATAGTTTTCTTCATTGGTCATCTTGGCCGATACCAGAACTCCGATGCTGTCGGGACCATGTTCGGCGATAATCTCTTTGAACCGATCCGCGGTAAGCCGGATCGCTTCGTCCCAATCCGTTTTCATGAATCGCCCGAAGGTTTTGACCAGGGGCTGCTTCAGCCGCAGGATGCTGTTGACATGTTCGTGGAGATTCCAACCCTTGATGCACAGCTTGCCCTCATTGACGGGATGCGTCTTCATCGGCAAAGTGCCGACGATCCTGTTGTTGATCACTTCAAACAAAACTCCGCAGCCGGTTCCACAATAGGAACAGACCGATGGCACCAGTTTGCACTCCATTTCAGGCTCCTTTATATGCCTACGCCCCGCTGGCGGGTTGAATCGGTTTCGGCTCCAGCGTCACACGTTCCCCCAGGATGCTGAAGGGGGGCTGATCCGCATTGGTTCCGGTCTTGTAGTCGAAAAGCTTTAATACGATACGGCTGACCTTCTGGTAAAGCAACCGCAGCGGAATGTCCATCGGGCAGGCGTCCTCGCACAACCCGCAGTCGATGCAGCGGCCCGCCATATGAACGGCCCTTACCAGGTGGAAAACAGGAATATCGGGAATCAGCGGGCCGGCACGAACAAGCTCTTCGTTATCAAGGCTGCATTCCCTGCAGAAACAAACCGGGCATATATTCCGGCACCCGTAGCACTTTATGCATTTCTGGAATTCATACATCCACCGGTGGAGCCCCTCCTCCGGCCCGTACCGATCCACGTCTTCAAGGCTGAGGTTGTTGTCTATGCCAACCTCTTTTTTATATGAGCCAACCCCGGCGGGCTCAAGATAAGAGCAGTCTGGATGTTCCTTCAACCTGGAAGGGCAGCAATTGACATCCATCGTCGAAATCTGTTCACGCTTCAGCTGGTTCCAGACGTATAACACATTAAGCGCACGTTGACTGCAGTCGCGGGCGAGCATCCCGATCCGGATGTCAGGATCCTCCTCCGCCATGTGGGTCGCTATCTTTTCCAGGGAATACCGCGCAGGGCCTGCGACAAGATCGTCGACCTCCTCGAGCCGCTCCCGCGTGAAGCACCAGGGCAGCGGATGATTTTCCACCTCCCTGTACCCTAAAAAAACATCGATTTTTCCTTCTTCAAGCCAGAATTTGATTTTATCTATCATAAAATAATCTCCTCGAACCAGACGGCCCAATCTCACCGATGCCGAAGCCGTTCACGGTGACATCCTGCCTTCATCCTCCTGCACGCTGAAGCCGCCGGTGTGATTCAATCCCTTAACGCAAACCGACCAGTGCCGCCCTCGGAGCCTCGGAAAAGGCCGGAAGGGGGTTGGGGCCCAGAGATTTAATCTTTTCGGTGAACGCGGTCACCACCTCGACGAACTTCTGGGCTTCGGCCGACGAAATCCATGCCAGGTGCACCCTCTCCTCAAGCCCCAGCAGGCCCAGTAATTCCTGGAGAAACGTAACTCTCTTCACGGTCATATAATTACCATACAGGTAATGGCAGTCGCCGATGTGTCACCCGCCAACCAGGACTCCGTCGGCCCCGTCCTGGAGCGCCCTCAAAATGTGATGAGGGGAAATGGTGGCCGAACACATGACACGAATCGGCCTGATGTTCGGCGGGTAGGAAAGCCGGCTGACACCGGCCAGATCCGCAGCTCCGTAGGTACACCAGTTGCACATAAATGCGATAATTTTGGGCTCAAATCCGTCTTCTTTCACCATAGTCTCCTTGTTATACGAATATACAGATCCATTTCCCCGCTCAAGCAGCCAGCGCCCCCTTTATCTGGGCGTAGATTTCAGCGTTGTTGAATCCCATCAAAACAGGAACCTCGGACGGGCACGCGGCCGCGCAGGCACCGCAGCCTTTGCACAGTGCCTCATTGACCTCTGCCACCTTTTTCTCTTCATTCAAGGAAATGGCATTGAAAGGACACACCTCGATGCACGCAAGGCATCCGGAACAGAGATCGGGGTCAATGACCGAGACCACGCCTCCCACCTGGATCGAATCCATTGACAGCACGGTCAATGCCCTGGAAGCTGCGGCCCGGGCCTGTGCGATGCTCTCGTCGATCGGCTTGGGATAATGCGCCATGCCGCACAGGAAAACGCCGTCGTTTGCGAAATCCACCGGCCTCAACTTCTGATGAGCCTCCAGGAACCATCCATCCCCGTCCATGGGCACCTTGAAGAATTGTGCGAGAGCCTCGTCCCTGTGCGATATGATGGCCGAGGCCAGGCACAGGATATCGGCATGCACCGTCAATTCCCGGTCCAGGACGGGATCCCTGAACTCGACGCTCACCCCGTCTTCGTCGGCAACAACAACGGGTTTACGGTCTTTCGAGTACCGTACAAAAACAACTCCAGCCTCGCGTGCGGCCCTGTAAAGCTCCTCCCGTTTTCCATAGGTTCGCATATCACGGTACAGCACCACGATATTGACCGAGGGATTCCGGCGTTTCAGTTCAAGGGCGCTTTGCACGGTATGGGTGCAGCAAACCTTGGAACAATAGGGATTTTCATCGTTTCTGGATCCAACGCACTGGATGAAAACCACGCTGCCGGCTTTTGCCAGCCCGGGATCCTCATTCCGCAGCAACCCGTCCATTTCAGTGTGGGTTACAACCGCCGTGTGATCGCCGTAAAGATACTCCTTCGGCCGGTATTCCTCTGCACCCGTGGCAATGACAGCCACCCCGTGTTCGATGGTTTCTTTGGAGGAACCACCGGTCACCTCGGTTTTAAAATTGCCGATAAAGCCATCCACCCGGGTGATCGTCGAATTATCATGCAGTGTAATGAGCTCGCTGGCCCGTATTTCTTCCACCAGGTTCCGGACCAGATCCGGTATCGACTCCCCGCCGCCGGCATGGTTCAGCTTCAGCGCGTTACCGCCCAGGCTGTCCGATTTTTCCACCAGGTGAACCGGGTAACCCTGCCGGGCAAGAGCCAGGGAAGCCGTCATACCTGCAACCCCTCCGCCCACAACAAGGGCTGATTGACTGATCGGAAGGTCGCTCTGCCGCAGGGGAGTCAACAAACCGGCCTTGGCAACGGCCATCCGAACGAGATCTTTTGCTTTTTCAGTCGCCGCATCCGGATCATTTGCATGAACCCAGGAATCGTGATTTCTTATGTTGGCCATTTCGAACAGGTATTTGTTCAGCCCGGCATTAATCAGTGTCTCTTGAAACAGTCCCTCATGGGTTCTGGGCGTACACGCGGCGACGACCACCCGGTTCAAGCCCTGCTCCTTGATGACCTCGGCCATTTTATCCTGGGTATCCTGGGAACAGGTAAAAAGGTTTTCTTCTACATAAACGACATGGGGAAGCGTCCTTGCGAACTCCGCGACTTCCGGAACCCTCACCACCCCGCCGATATTGATACCGCAGTTGCAGACAAAAACTCCGATTTTCGAGGGCTCCCTGCGGACATCTCTCTCCTGCGGAACATCCACTTCCTTTGTCCGGGTATTTCGAGCGGGAGCCAGTTTTTCGGTGGCCGCGCAAGCCGCGGCACTGGCTTCCATAACGGATTGGGGGATATCCTTCGGCCCGGTAAAAGCACCGCAGGCATAAATCCCCGGGACGGAGGTGCCCACGGGATGAAAACTGTCGGTGCTGGTGAAATGATGCGCATCCAGATCTATTCCAAGCCTTTCGGACAGTTCTCTGACTGAATCATCGACTATCATGCCCGTGGACAATACGATCATATCGAAGGCCTCTTTTTCGATCCGGCCTTCTTCGTCGATGTAGCTCACAGGAATCGAGCCGTCTTCGGCCGGGCGATCCACGGAATGCACCCGGGAGCGGATGAATCGAACGCCGTCTTTTTGCGCCTTTTCATAATAGCGGTCGAAATCCTTTCCGTGGGTCCGCATATCCATGAAAAAAACCGCACAATCCAGCGGAACCTTGCTGTGTTCTCTCGCGATCACGGTCTGCTTGATAGCATACATGCAGCACACCGACGAACAGTAGCCGTTGTCGCACCTGTTGACGTCACGGGAGCCTACACACTGAAACCAGGCTATCTTCCCCGGCTCCTTTTTGTCCGAAGGCCGCGACAGATGCCCCATGAATGGCCCGGTCGCAGAAAGGATCCGTTCGAATTCCAGCGAGGTCACCACATCCTTAAGAGCAGAATACGAATAGGTGTCATACAGAGTTGGATCGAAGGATTTGAAGCCGGGTGCAAGGATCACGGAGCCCACTTTCAACTCGAGTTCTTCCTCACGGTCATCAAAATTGATGGCTCCGGCCGGGCAGAATTTTTCGCATGCCCGGCATTTTCCTTTCTGAAAATAAATGCAGTTTTCGCTGTCGATAGCGTATTTAAGGGGGACCGCTTGTGAATAAAGAACATAAATCGCCTTGCGTTTAATCAGTCCCTCGTTGTAGAGGTCATCCACCTTCTTGGGACATTTTTCCGCGCAGTTCCCGCACGCAATGCATTTGTCCATATCCACGAAACGCGGGTGCCGCGTTACGGTCACCGTAAAATCACCTTCCGTCCCTGAAATGCTTTTGACTTCGCTGAGTGTCAGAAGCTCTATATTGGCATGCCGGCCGACCTCGACCAGTTTGGGTGCCAGGATTCACATCGAACAGTCGTTGGTCGGGAAAGTCTTGTCCAGCTGAGCCATGACTCCGCCGATAGCCGGCGATTTTTCAAGCATATAGACGTAAAATCCAGCATTCGCAATATCCAGGGCCGCCTGCATGCCGGCGATGCCGCCGCCGACGACCATTACTGCACCCTGCAGTTCCCGGTTGCTCACAGTCTCACTCATTGATTCGCTCCCTCTTTTCATAAGCGCCGGTGGACCATGTCAAAGCCCACGTCTTGATTATTCAGGTTCCCCCGGTTTATTTCACGCCGCAGGAATTTTCTACGGCACGCAACAGTTCATCATCCGTAAAAGGTTTGGAAAGGTAATCGACAGCACCCAGCTTCATCGCCTGCACCGCATTGGTTGTCGTCGAATAGCCGGTCATGACTACCACCTCCAGGGAGGGCATCTTCTCCTTCAGCATCCTGAGGATGTCCATGCCGTCCATGTCAGGAAGTTTCATGTCCAGGAGGACGAGGTCGTAGTGACGCAGGCCGGCGGCTTGCAATCCCGATTTGCCTGTCTTGTAATAGTCGACCCTGTGGCCTTTTTCAGTCAAAACCATCTCACAGGCATCACAGATTACATCCTCATTATCGATAACCAGGATATCCAGTTCTTTCATCTTGAATCCCCGGGGGTCTGCTCATTGGACACAATCGGAAACTCCACCGTGAAACAAGTGCCTGCACCCTGTTTGCTTGAAACCCTGATGTCTCCGTTGTGATTCCTGACGATACCATAGCTGACCGCCAATCCGAGGCCTGTACCATTGGATTTCGTCGAAAAAAAAGGTTCGAAGATCTTCTGCATATTCTCCGGGGGAATTCCGCAGCCGTTGTCTTTGATGTCGACCCGCATCTTTCCGCGCGTGCGGTCGACCGCGCTCCTGACAGTGACAAGGCCGTGGTCTCCCACCGCGTGGAGAGCATTCAACAGAAGGTTTATGAACACCTGTTCAATCTGGTTCTTATCCACAAGAATCTTAACCGAATCTCCTGCGAGTCGGACATCGATCGGCACCTGGCGCAGATGAAACTCGTTTTCCACGATGCTCACGGCGGAATGCATTATTTCATCAATATCCCCTTGAAATTTTTCCGGTTCCTGGTCGCGGGCGAAGTCCAGCAGCCCCTGGATGATTTTCTTGCAGCGCTGGGTTTCACTGATGATGATTTTAAGCCCGTCTTCGAATGGGCTCCCCTTCGGCACCTTTTTGCTCATGTTGGAACTGTAAAGAAGAATCCCGGCAAGCGGATTGTTGATTTCGTGGGCTATCCCCGCAGCCATCCGCCCCAGGGATGAGCCCTTTTCCACCTGCGTAGCCAGATGGTCAAAACGGGACTGCTGGCTTTCGATCAGTCCCACCCGCTCAATGACGCAAGCGCACTGCATCGCCACGGTTTTGATGAAATCCAACTCATCCTCTGACAACTCGCGTTGTTCTGGAAGATAAATCCTCAAAATCCCGTTCACATTTTCCTCGACGGCCAGGGGCACATCGAGGAGCATCCGGATGCCCTCATCCCAGGCCTGCTGAGGATACTCGACCCGGGGGGCATTCCAGATATCTTTGATGATATAAACTTCACCAGGCTGGGATAGTGTCGCCAGGATTGTTTCGGTATTCACCGGCCCCTTGTTCAGATAGCGTTCCCCCAGCCCGGCCGTAGCCCGCACCTCGAACAGGTTGGTCTCCCTGTTTAAAATCCTCAGCAAAGCGCCCTTCGCGTTCAGAGCCTTCGTGGACTTGCTGACCACCACGTCGAGCACTTCCTGAAGATTGGTGAGCGAATGCATCGCCCGTATAATGTCCCGGATGACGTGAAAATATTTTTCGAACGACGTCGAAGAACTCATATTTTGATTACCAGGCCTCCCGTTCCAGGCGATTGTGAATAAACATCAATTGTTTCTGTGTGAGCTCCCCGACATTTTCATTGATCCATTTCAGATCGCCGGAAATCACGGCTGCTTTGGCCCTGCCTGAGAGCTGGTAGCCTTCAAGCGCCGCGGAGCCGTTTTCCATTAGATCGCGCCAGAAACCCCTGTCTTCAGCGGTCCGGTTCAGCACGTCAAGCACCTCCCGCTTCTGGATCAGCCGGGCTTTCTCTCCATCCACTTCGCTGAAAGGCTCCTGCTTATGCGTAGTCCGAGCCCTCAGTGCATCATCCACCGCCGCCTTGATCTGTTCTTCGGTGAACGGCTTGGGCAAAAAGTCATGGGCGCCGGTTTTCATCGCCTCCACGGCTCTCGCAGCCGTGCCGTAACCGGTGATTACAACCACGCCGGTGTCAGGTTTTTCAGCCCTCACCTTACGGATAACATCCATGCCGTCCATATCCGGCAGCCTCAGATCAGCCACCAGCAGGTCATATCGTTTTTGTTTAAAAGCCTCCAGTGCAAGGCCGCCGGTCCCCGCCAGATAAACATCATATCCTTCTTCGGTCAGAACCATCTCGAGCCCCTTGGCGAGACTGGCATCGTCTTCCATCACCAGGATATGAGGCGGCGTCTGCTCTTTTGACACGCCCAACTTATTTAGTGCTTCCATTTTTCGCTCTCCTCTCACTCGCTATGTTTTGTCGTCAAATTAAATTCACTTTTAAAAACCACTGACTGACTACACAGCAAACACCGTGCCGGAAAAGCGAAGGCAAGTCCAATTTTGTCCAAAAATAAAATATACCTTCAAATCAGATGCTTACAAAAGGGGGGATTCAAAAAGGAAAACGATCGGCCGGCTTCAAACGTATCGGATCTCATACGGCGTGAATCGTGGTTTAAACAAGTATTTGTTTCATTTCAAATAGTTACAAACGTATAAAAACTTATACTATCATATCGGTAAATATACGCCTGCAACAATGCATCAACTGAACGTTCCCCGGGTATTAACCCTCCCGGATAATGGATACTACCCCTCAGAAAATCATTGTCAACATCAAAAACAGGACCGAGGGGATTTCGCTGCCGAGCACGTTAATTTTACAGGGATTCCCCTGCCGCTCCGGGCCAGTCGTCGGGTCAGGAGCGGTAAAGGGAGTCTTAAGTGCCTACGATGCCAAATTTGGTTTATACACCGTCGTCGGCGAGGGCATGGAGCGCAGCAAAAGGCTCGCCGCGCCCGGCCGTAAAAAAAAGTGCCCGAAGAGGATCGGCGGTGGCCTCCCGAATGAAATCCGACGTTCGGGCTTGCCTGGTATCGCTTTTGATATTCTTGACGATGCGGTATTTCACCTCCGGCACCGACAGATCCAGAACCAGAGTCGAGCCGCCGCGGAACAGGTATTCCGGTATCCCTTTTTCACGGTCCTCCTTTATCGTTTTCGACTGTGTCAGTGCTACGATGACCTGCGGGACCGGCTGCCCACCGGGACTGATGCGTAGGGCACGGCGCAGCTCGTGAACTTCAAACCCTTTCAAATCAGGATCCAGTCCCAGATCAAGGGCGAAGTCCGGGAACGCGGCAAAGATCTCTTCGAGTTGTTTGTGAAGTCTGGCGCGGTGCATTCGCGTTTTTTTGAACAGCATCCGCCGGTTTTCAACATAAAAGCAGGTGTCCGAAAACTGTTTGAGATCCCTGATGATCTTTTTGTACCTGTCCGTCAACATCCTGTCCGATCCGGATTTTCCGGACCATTCGAATCCCTGCCAGCGCAGCGTATCAACCGAGAGTGAGCGCAGGGTGTCGCGTGAAGGGGCATCGAGGTTGACCGGATAAATACCGCGGCGGCGGAACGCTTCGACAAATGCGACACGGTAGTTGTGCCGGTCGTCTGCGACAAGGTCGAAATCCGCCGTGATCAGGGCGCGGAGATATTCGAAAAAGGTTACGTCCACGGGCGGCAGGTAGTCCAACGCTCGGATGCAGATATTGAGCACATGCTTGGCCGATTTTACGGCCTCATTCGCGAGCCGCAGTGCAAGATCCGGATGGATGGCACCTTTGGGCAAAACACCTGAGCCGCCCGTGTAGATGCGAAGCAGATCGGCTATGCGCGTCTTGTAGATGGTCAGGAAGGCGTCGAAAACCGCCCCTACCAGAACAGCCCCGCGCGCATGGGGCGTCAGTCGCTTTTTCAGATCTTCGGAATCCGGTTTGAAGCGCTTCCATGTGCCGTTTTCAATGCTGCCTATGGCGTTGCGCAGGGCGCCGCGGTTACCCATGCCGCGGCCGAACTGGATTGCAAGGCTCCCCAATATGGATTCGGTTTCCAGGTCCCCCCGCGTTCTCCTGATCTCGGCATCGAGAATCTCCGGGATGGTAAAGTGCTGCATGAGGGCCACGATGTCAGCGAACGCCTCATGCAGTGCCAGAACGTCGGGATTGGTCGGTTCGTTGAAACGGCGGTGCATTCCGTCCAGTACCGCATGGGTTGTCTCATGGGCGACAATGTCGTGGGAGAGGCAGGCATAAATGCGGCTGCCGGGCACGTGATCCCCGGAATCGCTTGCCGTGGCCTGGAAATAGCCGAACAACAGCGCCACTTCCCTGGGGCTGTAATAGGCGTTGGCCTGCCGGAGTGCATGGGGCCGTAAGGCAAGTTGGCCGACGAAGCCGGAATCGTCGTACGGGTCGCCGGGATTCGGCCGTGGCCGCCACAATATCGGCCGGCCCAGGGCATGTTCGAAATATTCGATGGTTTTCATGGCCACCGCGTAGACCATCTGCTGGTGGAACTGAGGATTGCCCTCCGAGGGCTCCCAGCCGTCCCGGGCAAGCATGCGCGTATCCTCCAGGTCGACCGGGTCATAGACCCTGCGGGCGTCATCCATGTCATGGACAGCGAGGTATTCTCCGCAGGGTCCCTTCTTCAAAGGCTCCCACCGGACATTGAGCACGACTTCGTTGATGCCTGCCGTCTCGAACCGGGCGGAAAGGCTGGGGTCAACCGCATAGACTCGAATTCGGCGGTAGGGAGGATCGCCGAGGGTCGGCTGCGGGTGAGGCCCGAAGGCTCCTTCCATCCGGGTAACGGATTTTTCAGTTTCCATGAGTGGTGGGGGCCTGTGAACAGCTACCGGGTAGCGTGCCAGAACGTGCTTCTGCAATGCCTTTGATGTCTGCGGATCTTCTACCAGGGCTTCCATGAACCTGGCAAGGGCGTCTTCGTCCATCCACCCGGTTGCATCCGGATCGGGCACTATTTCCTGCAGCACCGGGTTGAGCATCCAGCGCTGCGCGATCTCGAGGTTGAACATCTGCTCACGAGGGGACGCCGAAAGGACTCCAAGCCCGGTGATGACGCGGAGGAACGCAAAAGAATCGCTTTCGGACCTGGTTTGATCAAGACCGAGAACCGGTTTAACCTCGAGTGCGTCAAATGCCTGCAGGATGCCGCGACCCATGCGCTTCTCATCCATGCCCGCGGCTCTGGCGCTCTTGAACAGGGCGTGGCGGACCGCCTCGACTCTCCGCCAGTCTTGTGGCAGTTCCTGTTTGTACTTCTCGAACCAGAGGGCCGCAGCAGCAGCCACCTGGGGTGTAGCCGCCGAGGTCCCCTCGCCGTTCAAGCGCAGGATTGCAGGACATCCATAAGCGGCCCAGGGGATATTGGGCGTGTAGGCGGACAGGGCCGCCGTCATCCGGCTTTTAGGGCCGTAATTGCCCTCCAGGGTGGTCAATCCCTTGAGGCCGGCATAGGGACTGTGATCGGCCATAACGCCGCAGACAGCCAGGA
>DSCZ01000499.1 GCA_011048855.1 Desulfobacteraceae bacterium
CATAAACATAATATTGCATGCGGGTATCCTCGCCTTTTCCTACTTTCCTTTCCAGGCAGTGCTTACTCCAAAGCACATCCCGCGCACATTTCTGGGTGCCATCGATCGCTATGGGGTATCTGCCCTTCAACCGGGGCTGGAAAGACGGTGCCGGCAATCCGCCCAACCCAAATGGTCCCAAAACAGACTACCTGTGGCGTGAGGTGCTGACCCGCGAGAGCCTGACAAACATCCTTGAGAAATACGCCCAGGTGGTGGAATCTAGGGATGAACGGACAGGGAGGAAGAAGCGCATCCAGATCTGGCCTCGCTACCACCAGCTTGCCGTGGTCCGGAAGCTCCTGGCCGATGCCGCCCAGCACGGTGCAGGCAAGCGCTACCTGATTCAGCATTCGGCAGGCAGCGGCAAGTCAAACTCCATCGCCTGGCTGGCTCACCAGTTGATTGGGCTTGAAAAGGATGATGCACCAGTATTTGACTCTATAATCGTGGTCACCGACCGCATTTTGCTCGACCGTCAGATTCGCGACACCATCAAACAGTACGCTCAGGTCAGCGCCACAGTCGGACACGCGGGACGATCAGGCGACCTGCGACAATTCATCGAGGACGGGAAAAAGATCATCATATCAACCGTCCAGAAGTTCCCATTTATTCTAAACGAGATCGGTAACGAGCACCGTGGACGCACTTTTGCCATCATTATCGATGAGGCCCATTCCAGCCAAGGCGGTCGCACGAGTGCGGCTATGTCAAAAGCCCTCTCCGAGGCGGGCGAAGAAGGGGAGGAGGAGACCTTCGAAGACCGGATCAACCGCCTGATGGAATCGCACAAGTTATTGCCCAATGCCAGCTATTTCGCCTTCACCGCGACACCCAAGAACAAGACCCTGGAAATTTTCGGGACCCCCAACCCACAGCCCGATGGCGCGGTCAAGCACCATGCATTCCACACCTACACCATGAAACAGGCCATCCAGGAGGGCTTCATCCTTGACGTAATTGCCCATTACACACCAGTGGAAAGCTATTACAAGATTGCCAAGACCGTGGAGGATGACCCTGAATTCGATATCAAGAAAGCCCAGAAGAAGCTGCGTCGTTTTGTTGAGGGACACGATCACGCTATCCGCCTCAAAGCCGAGATCATGGTGGACCACTTCCATGAGCAGGTGTTCACCCAGAACAAAATAGGTGGGCAGGCACGCGCGATGGTGGTCACCAACGGTATCGAGAGAGCAATCCAGTATTACCACGCCATTCAGGCCTACCTGAAAGAGCGCAAGAGCAAATTCGAAGCGCTGGTCGCTTTTTCCGGGGAACACGAATTCGGCGGAGTCAAGGTCAGTGAGGCCAATCTCAATGGTTTTCCCTCCGGACAAATAGCGGTCAGGTTCCGGGAAGAACCTTACCGATTTCTCGTCTGCGCTGACAAGTTCCAGGCCGGTTATGACGAGCCGCTGCTACACACGATGTATGTGGACAAAACTCTTGCAGGCATTAAGGCGGTGCAGACTCTCTCGCGCCTCAACCGGGCACATCCGAAGAAGCATGACGTTTTCGTGCTCGACTTCCTGAACGATGTCGACACGATCCGCGATGCCTTCGCCCAGTATTATCAGGCCACAATTCTGGCTGACGAGACCGATCCCGACAAACTGCACGACCTCCAGGCAGATCTGGACAGAGCGCAGGTATACACACCAGAGCAGGTTGATGATTTCGTTCGGCTTTACCTTGGTGGTGCTGAACGAGAGCAGCTTGATCCCATTTTGGACGCTTGCGTGGCAATTTATCTAGGCAACCTGGACGAGGATGGGCAGGTGGATTTTAAAGGCAAGGCGAAAGCTTTCGCACGTACTTACGCGTTCCTCTCCTCGGTGCTGCCCTTCACCAACACCAATTGGGAGAAGCGCTCGATCTTTTTGAATTTCCTGATTCCGAAATTACCGGCACCGCAAGAGGAGGATCTTTCCAAGGGCATCCTCGATGCCATCGACATGGACAGCTACCGGGTTGAGAAGAGGGCCATGCAAAAAATCATCCTGCCAGATCAGGACGCGGAGATCGAACCTGTGCCGACCACCGGAGGTGGGCGCCGCCCCGAACCTGAACTGGACCGGCTTTCCAACATCATCAGGGTGTTCAATGAGCACTTCGGCGATATCCCATGGGAAGATGCAGACCGAGTGCGTCAACTCATTACGGAGACCATACCCGCCCGAGTTGCCGCGGACACGGCTTACCGAAACGCACAGCAGCATTCGGATAAGCAAAATGCTCGCATCGAGCACGACAAGGCACTTTTACGGGTGATGACCTCTGTGATGAAGGACGACACCGAGCTATTCAAGCAGTTCATGGATAACGAGGGCTTCAAGCGCTGGATGACGGACACTGTCTTCGGGCTCACTTATAGTGAAGGAAGAGTTTGATAGGTTCAAGTATGCTACTGGATATTCAAGGATATAAACATCCACAGCTCGTATCCATATCAACAGCAAACGCCTCAGCGGATTGCTTCGGCTCGTATACAGACTTACTCCGCAACCGGCCTCGGCTACACCTCCCACGAGCCAACCTCCACAGCTCGTATCCATGTCCACAGAGCTCGTGTCCACAAATTCATCCACTGGCGTTCTGGTGTCATTTAAAGTCGTTTATGGCACTTTCCCACTCTACCCATACCTAGGATACCCCCTGAAAGATGTAACACTGTGATGACCCTGTATGACCTCTGATAGGGGTCTGATGCTATTCTACGCGATGAGTTTGATCATGGCACAGATCCTTTAGGGTGAAAAAAATTGTTAAAAAAATTTTAGACCAGCTCGTATCCAGGTTACGAGCTGTTATGGGGGCTTACAGCCTTCTAAAGGCACCCCCCCCGGGGGTCTGAGAAAATGCGATGGTGGCATTTCTGGGTGTACACGAGCTGTGAAAGGTGTGAGCAGGGATTTCAAATTCGATAATACCTCGGGGCTCTATTCGGCCGGGCTCATCCTATACCTGCCAAACTCGAAAATTTTAGAGATCGGTAAATACGATCAATATTCTTGACTTCCACTGCAGAGATCATTAGATTTCATTACTAAGAACTTACACACATTGAAGGGTGTCGAACTGGAGTCGAATCTTAATAGCTTGTAAATTCAGTAGGTTATTTTTTATCTGAGATGAGATGTGCTGGTTCCCCTCATCTCCACCAGCCTTCGCTTGAGCGAAGGCCAAGTCTCACTTTTTTGTTTGTTGATGCGCCCGCGCTTCACTTCCCGTTCGAGATTTTCAGGTGACGATTCATGACCCGAAAAGCCGAAATCCACAGAAAAACAAATGAAACCGACATCACGATCTCGCTGAATATCGACGGCACCGGCCGCGCTGCGATAGACACTGAAATCCCCTTCATGGACCACATGCTTCGCCTGTTCTCGACCCACAGCTTTATGGATCTGGACATAACGGCACGCGGCGACATCGATGTTGATCACCATCATACGATCGAAGACATCGGCATTTGTCTCGGCGAGGCGATCAACAAGGCACTGGGAAGCCGAAAGGGTATTTCACGGTATGGCGAAGCCCATCTGCCGATGGACGAAACGCTTGCCCGGGTTGTGCTCGATCTGTCCAATCGTCCGTTTCTTTCCTACAATGTTCCGTCTTCCATAAGGCCCAGCGGCAGCTTCGACGTAGGGCTTATAAAGGAATTTCTCCGAGCCTTTGTTAACCATGGGGGAATCACCCTTCATGTGGATCTTATCCATGGTGAAGAACCGCACCATATCGCCGAAGCGATTTTTAAAGGTCTGGCCCGGGCCATGGATTCGGCTGTCACGCTCGAGCAGCGACTGGGAAGCAGTATCCGAACCACCAAGGGAACCCTGTAATTTCAAGAGGTACGTTTTGACTCGACCATCAAACCTCCTCTCCGGTTGCTTTTTCATCATTTGGTCAGCCCTCTTCCCTTTGTTATGGTTGGGATGTGCCACACAGTTCCAGCCTCGGACCGAAATCCCGCCTGCAGTTGAAACTGGCAAACGACTGGCTTTTCTGGGCTTCAAGGCCGCTCTCCCGCCCGGGCACCCGCCGGACGTGTTCCGGAACCCCGTCTCCGGCTCGCTCTATACCGCCGAGCCTGTCCCACTGGAGGCAACGGAGATTCTAAACACCATGCTCATTGATAGGCTTGCCGCAATCGGGGACGAAATAATAACCCCCGAAGAAAGCAGCGCCGTGCTTTCAAGCATTATGGCGCGGGACAGCAGAGCGGAGCTTACAGCGGTTGAAATTTACCGTGAAACCGGCAGGGCGATGGATGTCGACGGTGTGCTCGTCGGATATTTATATCGGTGGCAGGAAAGGGAAGGATCCAATTTCGCGGTGGAACGCGCCGCCTCTGCAGCATTCGATCTGAATCTCATAAGAACTTCCGACAGTGCCCTTATATGGCGGGGTAAATTCGACAGGACGCAGAAATCCCTTTCGGAAAACCTCCTAGACTTTGCAGGGTTTTTGAAACGAGGCGGGCGGTGGCTGAAGGTTGAAGATTTCGCCGCCTCCGGCCTTGACGGTTTACTCAAAAATTACCCCGACCTTTAATTCGGAGAAATGAATACGTGTTGATAATACCGGCGATAGATCTTAAAGGCGGCCGCTGTGTGCGATTAAGGCAGGGCCGGATGGATGATGAAACGGTCTTTTCCGACAAACCCCACCAGATGGCCTCGCACTGGTGGCGATGCGGGGCCCGGCGACTCCACGTCGTTGACCTCGATGGCGCGGTCGGTGGAAAACCGGCAAACGAAGACGCGATCAAGCGTATCGTGGATTCGGTTCCGATCCCGGTCCAACTGGGGGGAGGAATCCGGGATTTTTCAGCAATCGAAGCCTATTTTGCGCTTGGTGTTCGATTCGCTATCCTGGGCACGGCCGTATACCGGGAGCCTGGTTTCGTGGCGGAGGCCTGCAGGCGCTACCCCGGAAGGATAATTCTTGGAATCGACGCAAAAGGGCACAACGTGGCGGTTGAAGGCTGGACACGTGAGCTTGAGATCACGCCGGTCGAGCTTGGAAAACGTTTCGAAGACGCAGGGGCCGCGGCCCTGGTCTACACCGACATCCTGAAAGACGGAATGCAGTCGGGCCCGAATCTCCAGGCCACCAGGGATCTTGCCTCGAAGGTCCGGATCCCGGTGATTGCATCAGGCGGCATTTGCGATGTAGGCGATGTCAAGGCGCTTGCAGAACTGGAAGGTGACGGGGTCATTGGCATGATCACCGGCAGGGCGCTCTACGAAGGTACGCTGGATCTTGAACAGGCCCTGGCGGCAGTCGGCGAGGAGGCCGGGCAGCTTGACTCCGGCGAATAACGTCTTATTTTTTTACTTTGAATGCTCTCCGGTTAAACCTATTCCGACCGAGGTGTGGAGATGTCGTTAAACGAAAAGCTCCTTGATGATCTGAAAGAAGCAATGAAAACGAAAAATGCTCCGAGGCTTTCGTGCCTGAGGATGCTGAAAACGGCCTTGAAAAACAAGCAGGTGGAAAAAGGCAGCCCTCTCGACGACCGTGAATTCGAGGCCGTCGTTTCATCGATGGTCCGAAAAGGCAGGGAATCCATCGAAGAATTCACCAAAGCGGGCCGCCTTGATCTGGTGCAGAAGGAATCCGCGGAGATTGAAATCCTTCATCAATATCTGCCCGAGCAGTTGACAGAGGAACAGATAGAAGAAGTCGTCAGGGAGGTTATCACCGAGGTGGGGGCATCAAGCCCCAAAGACCTCGGCAGGGTTATGAAGTCTGCGATGGAACGGCTGGCGGGCAAAGCGCAGGGAAAAGACGTCAATCAAGCGGCTAAAAAGCTGCTGAGCTGAATACGGCTTCCGGTGAGCGCCCAAGGTGGCGTCATCGGGCCCTTCAAACTCCATAAAGCGGATTTGTACCGATGGTTTCTGATAACTCGGCCAAAGAAGAACTCAAGCGGGCAATCGATATAGTCGAACTAATAGGTCGATACGTCGAATTGCGCAAGGTGGGGCGCAATTACGTCGGCCGGTGTCCCTTTCACGGTGACAACGATCCTTCGTTCAACGTGAACCGCGAAAAGCAGAGTTTTCACTGCTTCGGCTGTAAAAAAGGCGGCGATGTCTTTTCCTTCTGGATGGATTACCACGGAACCACTTTCCCGGAGGCAATGCGGGATCTTGCGGAGAAATACGGGATCCCCTACACCCCCTCCTTCTACTCTCCTGAAGAGAAAAAAAAGTCCCGGGCCAGAAGGTCACTTTTTAGAATAAATGAAATTTCGGCAAAGTATTTTGAACATACGCTCGAGGATCCGAAAAAGGGTGCACCGGGTAAAACCTACCTTGACAGGCGGAAAATACCCCCGGATTCCCGGGCGGCTTATCGCCTGGGTTTTGCAGCCGACGAGTGGGACGGCCTTTTGAAACAACTGAAAAAAGCCGGCGTCGATACCGGCCTTGCCGTCGATGCCGGCGTCATCGTCCGCGGAAACGGAGGCAAGTTATACGACCGGTTTCGGGGAAGGGTTATTTTTCCGCTCCTGGACCAACGAAACCAGGTGGTCGGATTCGGGGGGAGGGTTCTGGACGCCTCTGTTCCTAAATACCTCAACACCCCGGAGACACCCGTTTTTCATAAAAGCGATTTTCTGTATGGACTGCCGGCGGCCGCCCCGGGGATCAGGAATTCAGGCAGGGTCATTGTCGTCGAAGGATACATGGACTGCATCGCGCTTCAGTGCCACGGGTTGAGTGAAGTTGTGGCAACGCTCGGCACCTCGCTCAGCAAATCTCATATCCGTAAACTGAAAGGGTACGGAAGCGAAGTTTTCCTTGTGTTCGATGCTGATGAAGCGGGGAAAAAGGCAGCTGTAAGAAGCCTGCCGCTTTTTCTGAACGAAGGAGTGAGCGCCCGGGTCGTCGTCCTCGAAGCCGGATACGATCCAGACAGTTATGTGAATGCCTTCGGGCTGGATGCGTTTACGGAGCATATCGAACATGCTCCCGGATTGTTCGATTTTTTCATCGAACAGCAAGCCGAAACCGGGGACGGCTCGGTAGAACAAAATGTCAGGATTCTCGAAGCCGTGCTCCCTTTGCTTTCATCGATCGAAAACGATATGCAGCGTGCGCTTTATGTTCAGAGGATATCCCAGCACATCGACGTCACCGAACAGGTGCTGTGGGACGAACTGGAAAAACGCCCGGACGGGCGCGGGCGGCAGAACACCGTGACCCGCAGATGGATTTCTCCCGCAGGGGGTACCATAGAAAAACGTTTTGACGCTCTTCATATCCTGAACCTTCTGGTGCATCATCCGGAAACCATAGAGACCCTGAAATCATACAACTGCACCTGCTTGATTGAGGATGCGGCTGTGCGGGATATTTTGGTCGCAATATTCCAACTTTATGGGGAGGAAGAACAATGCTCTTTCGATTTTCTCCACGACCGCCTTGAAAGCGAGGAAGCCAGGAGGCATTTGCGTGAAGCTTACTTCGAAGGATCACGATTCACCGGCGATGAAGTTGATCTTGCCCTGGCTGAAATCGAAACAAAAATAGAAAACCGCCGCCTTGCTGAAAGCCTTGCAGGCGCCGGACACGACCTCGAAGCACTGAACAGGGTGCTTGAACTCAAAAGGCTCAGGGATACTGCGGCAGGGAGACCCCCTGCAACGGTGCAGTCATAAAAATAGAGGTATTTGGTTGCAGTCTTGCAGAACGGCACTATTGTGTAGAGATGACTTCCGATGGAGGCGGATCTCAGGTTTCCCGGTAAATGACAATCCTGCAAGATCCACCGCAGTCGGATGCGGTCAGGCCCGCGCTGCGGGCATCGAGAATAATCCTGGAGGGTAGATCGAATGGTCAAAAATCCCGACATGATCAGCCTGAAGCGTTTGATCGATATAGGGAAAAACAAAGGATATATAACATACGAGGAGCTTAACGACGATCTGCCGGACGGCCTTGTATCATCGGAAGAAAACATAGACGATCTCATGATGATGTTTGAGGAACTGGACATAATGGTGGTGGACGAAGCTTCGAAGGACGCGCTGGAAAAAGCCGAAAAATCCAAAGAGAAGCTGGCCAAACTCGAAGAGCCCGACCCCCCCCGTCTGGATCTGCCTGACACGCCGTCCCGGGTCTCCGACCCTGTAAAAATGTATCTGAAAGAAATGGGGTGCATCTCCCTTCTGACCAGGGAGGGTGAGGTAAAAATCGCCAAAAAAATTGAGGCGGGCGAGAAACGCGCTCTCAACTGCATGCTCGACTGTGCGATAGGTGTAGAACATATCCTGGAGCTTGGCGAGCAGCTTCGCATCGGAAACCTGAAACTCAAGGATGTAATCAACGACATCGACGAAGAAGAAATAAACTCACTCAAGGCGGGAGAAAGAAAAGATTCGCTGATCGCTCTGATCGACCAGATCCGAGCTCTTCATGAAAGCATAAAAAGCAAGCGTAAACAGGCCGCCAGGGGTGGAATGAGCGAAAAGGCCAAAAAGAAACTCACCGCTGAAATCCGGAAGGACAGGGAAACGCTTCTTTCGATGGTGAACGCATTCAGCCTGGAAAAGCGGCAGCTGGAGGTCATGGTTCAACGACTTCGCGACGAAGCTGCCTGCCTGGAAAGGGCTGAACGTGAAATCGCCGATTGTATGCTCCAGGCCGGCGGAAAATCACTGCACCACATAAACCGTGTTTGTTCAAAACTTGACCCGAACATGCGTGAGGGCCGGATCATTGAACCGATGGGTATCACCAAGGCCGAACTGCTCTGCCTCAAGGACAGGGCTGACAGGGCGAGTGCCGTTACCAAAGAATTGAAAGAACGCACCAATATGACCTCCAGGCAGCTGAAAAACGTCCTCGCTCGGGTCGAAGGCAATATCGCAAAGGCGAAAGAAGCCAAATCGGAATTGATACAGGCTAATTTGCGGCTCGTCGTCAGCATTGCGAAAAAATATACAAACAGGGGTTTACAGTTCCTGGACCTTATACAAGAAGGTAACATCGGCCTGATGAAGGCGGTGGACAAATTCGAATATCAGCGCGGTTATAAATTCAGCACCTATGCCACGTGGTGGATAAGGCAGGCGATCACCAGGGCTATCGCAGACCAGGCCAGAACCATCAGGATACCTGTTCACATGATCGAAACGATAAACAAGCTGATTCGCACATCGCGTTATCTTATACAGGAACATGGAAGAGAACCCACACCCGAAGAAATAGCCGAGAAAATGGAATTCCCGCTGGAAAAAGTCCGCAAGGTTCTCAAAATCGCCAAAGAGCCCATCAGTCTCGAAACGCCGATCGGAGAAGAAGAAGACAGCCATCTCGGTGATTTTATCGAGGATAAAAAGGTACTTTCACCAGGTGACGCCGTGGTTAATTTCGGCCTTGCCGAGCAAACGAGAAAAGTTTTGCGGTCTTTGACTCCGAGAGAGGAAAAAGTCCTGAGAATGCGTTTCGGAATCGGGGAAAAGGCCGATCATACGCTGGAGGAAGTCGGACGCGATTTCAATGTGACCAGGGAGCGCATAAGGCAAATAGAGGCTAAAGCTCTCCGAAAATTGCGGCATCCGAGCAGAAGCAGAAAACTGAAGAGTTTCGTAGAGAGTCAGGACTGAAAATTTTCTTGACATCCAGTTCCAAAAGGAGCAATTTTGAAGGCTGCGGTCCGGCAGTGTGGGCCTATAGCTCAGCTGGAAGAGCCACCGGCTCATAACCGGTAGGTCCCTGGTTCGAATCCAGGTGGGCCCACCAATCTTTAATTGAATGCATTAGTAACGTGGTGGATAAAACAATTATAAAATCCTGGAGATCATTTTGAAAAAGGGCGCAATCCCCGTGGATGCGCCCTTTTGCTTTTTGATGCTCCAGGTTTCGGAGCTTTGATATGGGCAAGAGCCCCACGGTAGCAGAGGTGCTGGAATTCCTTCAGCGGGCCGCCCCACCCAGCCTTGCGGAGAGTTGGGACAACCCTGGACTTCAGGTGGGGTTCCCCGGCCGTCCCCTTAGGACTTTGCTCGCAGCCCTCGATCCCTCTGTTTCCGCCGTCGAACAGGCCGCATCAAAAGGAGCCGGCCTGGTTGTGACTCACCATCCGCTTTTTTTCAAGCCCGTTTCATCCCTGGTGTTCGACATGTTTCCGGGCGACGTTGTTCAGGCGGCCGTTACGAGGGAAATAAGCGTGGTCTCCCTTCACACCAACCTTGATTCCGCGCGTAACGGGATATCGGATGTGCTGGCGGAGATGATCGGGCTCCGAAACGTTGAAGTTCTGGAGGAAAGCCGGAAAGACGAAGGGGTCGGCCTGGGCCGGATTGGGAACCTTGTTGAGGCCGAACCTTTGGAGTCGGTTTTTGCCGGAATAAAGTCTTCTCTTGGACTACGGCATATCAGGGTGGCGGGCGCTTCACGGGCCTCCGTCCGCAGGATTGCAGTGGTTGGAGGGTCCGGCGGCGGAATGATCACCCGGGCGGCGGATGCCGGCGCAGATCTGCTCCTCACCGGGGATGTCAACCATCATCAGGCCCTCGATGCTCTCCACCGTGGTCTGATCGTTGTGGATGCGGGGCATTTCGCCACCGAAAGGGCGGCCTTCAGCCGCGTTATTGGAAAACTGGCATCATCCATGAACGAACTTGGATGGGCCGTAGAGGTGTATACGGCCGAAGAGGCCGACCCTCTTGCGGTGTTATGATCAAACTAACCGGGAAGGATACTTACAGTAGCATTTTATCAAGACAGTCGGTATGCCGACAGGCGGAAAAGGGGTGAAAAGGTGCAAGAACAGTTATCGCGTTTGATAAACCTTCAGGCTTTTGACAAACATTTAATGGAGATTATGAATGAGAAACGGCAGTGCCCGGCAAGGCTCAAAGCCCTCGATGAAAAACTCATCGAAATCTCCACCGAGGTCAAAATCAGCGAACTTGAGCTGGAAGCGTTAAAAAAGGAACACCGGAATATTGATCAAGAAATAACAACGGTTGATTCAAAAATACAAAAAAGCAATAATAAATTATCTCAAATTAAATCTAATAAAGAATATCAGGCCGCGTTAAAAGAAA
>DSCZ01000338.1 GCA_011048855.1 Desulfobacteraceae bacterium
GAATTACAATTTATCATGGTTTTTCCCTCATTTTTTCATTTCTTGCAGCTTTAACAGGCATGTTCGGACGCCGGACCGCCATCCAGGTGGACCTGTACAAAAATGATCTCCAGGCCCTTAGAAACCAGGTTTTTCACGACCACAAACTGGTGTCCGTTGGCCAGCTCGCCGGTGGGGTGGCGCATGAGATCAACAATCCACTTGCGATTATTGCCAGTGAAACCGGGTTGATCAAAGATATGCTGAACCCGGATACCGAGCTGGAATATTCACCTGAAGCCATAATCAAAGAACTCGATGAAATTGAGAAAGCCACCTACCGCGCAAAAAGCATTACCGGAAAAATATTAAGCTTTGTCAAAAAAAGGGAGCCTGAAACCATGCCATGTAATGTCGAGCAACTGCTCGAAGATGTAATCGGTGGCTTTGTCGAACAGGAATTCAAGGTTTCAAACATCACGGTACAAAGGGATTTTTCAAAGGATATACCGTTGCTCATGCTGGACCCCGATATGATGAGACAGGTTTTTTTGAATTTGATCAACAATGCAGGAGATGCGGTCAGCGAAGGAGGCACCATTACGTTGAAGACTTCCATCCAGGACGATTATCTCAAAATCACGATCTCCGATACAGGTCCCGGTATAGGCGAAGATGAAATAGACAAGCTTTTCCTGCCGTTTTACACCACAAAAAAGGCGGGTAGCGGCACAGGACTCGGCTTATCGATAAGCCTGAAGATAATAGAAGAATTTGGCGGCACAATCGAAGTAAATAGCTCAAAAGGAAAAGGAAGCGATTTTATAATCTTTTTACCTATATCTAAATTAAATACTCAATAATGCCAAATTAAACCAGGTTTTGGTTTTCTAAAATCCACGTTGAATCTGTTTCAGGAGGTTGAAATGTCCGATCGTGAAAAAAATCGATTCCCGGAAGAAAAACCCACTATTTTGCTCGTAGACGATGAAGATCAGTTTCGAAAAACCCTTTCAAAACAGCTTTCGATAAGAGGCTACAACGTTCTCGATGTCGGCAACGGCGAAGATGCAATAAAAATCGTCAGGCACCAAAACCCGGAGGTGGTGGTTCTGGATCAAAAAATGCCGAAAATGGACGGCATTCAAACCCTCCAGGAACTAAAAAACATCCGGCCGGAAGTGCAGATAATCATGCTCACCGGCCACGGCAGCATTGAATCAGCCAGGGTCACCGGAAAATACGATGTCTTTAAATATCTTCAAAAACCATGCCCGATCGACGAACTTATTGAAGCTATCGAATCCGGCCGGCAAGAGCGCGGCTACGCGATGGCTCGAAATGAAATTTCGGTCATAGCAAAGAAGAGTTTCAAGGACTGGTTCATCGGTGTTCAAAACGCCAGACCCGGAATTATCATCATAGGTGCCCTGATTTTTGCGACAATGTTTTTTCTGCCCCCCTCGGACCGGTTGAAACTTCTGTTGACCACACAGAAGGGAAGCGCGGCCGAAGAGGTGATACTTGGGTACTCGGAATATCGCAAGATGACTCCAGGGCAGACGGTCACCGAGTATTACGCCGAGAGAGCCGGACTCTATCAAACAGAAAAAACCATCGACGGGGGAAAGATCAAGGTGCCTGTCGGAGTAGACGGGGTGGCGCGACGGGCGCACGTGATGATTGGCACATTGATAGTAGCCGCCCTGTTCTGGGCCACCGGAGCGGTACCTGTAGGGGTGACGGCGCTCCTTGTAGGGGTTTTGATGTATTTTTTCGGCATTCTCCCCCCTGACGGGGTGGCACGGGCCTATGCCAAGGATGCCGTAATTTTTATTTTCGGTGTGCTGGCACTGGCCTCGGCGATCTCAAAAACCGGCCTTGACAGGCGTATCGGCATTATATTGCTGTCTTCGAGCACCAGTCTTATAAAAATGTCGTTGATTTTCGCACCAATGCTTGCTGTGACCGCCTCTTTCCTGTCGGAACATGCTTTGATCGCCTTTATCGCGCCTATTTTCATGATGGTCTACATGGGTGCGATAAAAGTTTCCGGCGTTTCCAAGGACAAGGCCCTGGTTGTTATGATGATGCTCACACTCAATTACTCCGCCAACGTCGGGGGACCCGGATCTCCTGCCGCAGGAGGTCGTAACGCGATAATGATCGGGATTCTTTCCGATTACAACATCTCGATTACTTTCGGCCAGTGGGTCCAGTATGGCCTTCCATTCGTCCCGGTTATGGCAGTGATTATCGGGCTTTATTTTTATTTAGTCATGAGGAAGAAAATTAAAATTAAAGAATTGAACATTTCGGCTGCGGTCAAACGCGAGGCTCAAAAAATAGGCAAAATGACGCCGGCTGAATATAAGACAGCGATTGTGCTGGTGCTTCTTATTTTCATGTGGTCAGCCTTTTCTTCAAGGTACGGTATGGGAGGACCCGTGATAATGGCTCTTGTAGCATTGAACATCCTGGGGATCCTTCGCTGGAAGGACGTCAACTCGATTCACTGGGATGTCGTAGCGCTTTACGCCGCCGCCAGCGCCATGGGCACCGGCCTGGCGATAACCGGAGCGGCCTTGTTGATTGCCGATACCTTCGTCAGGGTGCTTCCCGAATTTCTGGTCCACTCGGCCGCGGGTCTCAGTATTGCGACGTCGATTTTCACAGGAGTGCTGACCAACTTCATGAGCGACGGTGCCACCGTGGCCGCCATCGGCCCGATCTGCGTCCCGATGGCAACAATAGCGGGAGCCTCGCCGGTGATGGTGGGGCTGGCCACGGCTTTTGCCTCTTCCTTCGCTCACATGCTGATCATCGGGACACCCAACAATGCCATTATTTTCGCCCTTGCGAAAGACTATGAAACTGGTGAACAACTTGTGACGATGAAGGATTTCTTCACCCACGGGGCGGCAGTCCTGCTCCTGTCTTTGATCGTTCTGTGGTTCTGGGTCATCCTGGGCTATTGGCGTTTTATGAGCTTCCCGGCATAGGGATGGAAACCTTTTCACCGGCTGTGCAGAAAGCCGAAACCCAGACAAAACCGGTCGAGGCGGTTGACAAAAGATTATCTGTTGAAAGCAAATATACGAGGAAATCATTTTGGCCGGCCAAAAGATAAATTTACTTCTTGTAGACGATGAGCAGCCATTGCTCGATTCTATAAAGAGAAGACTTGACATTAGAAACTTCAATGTGATCATCGCTGATCGAGGAGAAAAAGCGCTCGATATCGCCAGGGCAAATAAAATCGATGTGGCGGTGGTGGATTTAAAAATGCCTGGTTTGAGCGGGAAAGAGGTGATTTTAAGTCTGAAAGAATTTTACCCATGGCTTGAAATTATCATTCTAACCGGGCATGGATCCTTTGATCCTGAAAAAGAAGATTTTTCCAGGCATGCATTTTCGTTCCTTGTCAAGCCGTGCGACCTGGAAACACTTTTGGCTGTTTCAATAAATGCTTACAAACAAACTATTATAAATAAGTATAATTTATCCATAAAACAAATTGAAAAATTATTTAATTTTCAAAAAACTAACCAAGCTGAAGAAATCTTAAATTTAAAAGAAATAGAGCGAAAACTATCTGCTTTTGATCAGGAAATACCGGATGGAAACTAAGTAAAATTTAAACAGCTCGGTAAATGGGGGTATTAGATGAAATCAGTTCTAATCAAAGATATCATGGTAGCGCTTGAGGATTATGCCACCGTTTCAGAAGAAGCAACCCTGTATGAGGCTGTCAACGCACTTGAGGAAGCCCAGAAGCGATTCGATGAAAACAAATACAGGCACAGAGCGGTCTTGGTCTACGACTCAAAAGGAAACATTATTGGTAAATTGAGCCAGCTTGATGTTTTGAAAAGCCTTGAGCCGAAATATGATGGAATAGGAGACCTTAAAGGACTGTCTCGATACGGGGTGGACGCCGAACGCATCCGTCATATGATCAAGGAATACGGCTTGTGGAGGCAGCCTCTGGACAATATTTGCCGGAAAGCAGCCACGGTCAAGGTCAAGGAGATCGTACGCACCCCCAGTCAAGGGGAATATATCGAAGAGAATGCGACCCTGAACGAAGCGATTCATCACCTGATTATAGGTCAGCATCAATCCCTTCTGGTAAAAAGAGGGAATAAGATTGTAGGCCTGCTTCGATTGACAGACGTGTTTAAAGAAATCACCACTTTGATTAACACATGTGAGATATAATTCCTGATGTACGTCCAATAAAGCAGCCTGCTCGCAACACGATGCAGCCTGCTTTCAACTGTCCCTAACCGGCCGTCGGATGACATGCCGGAAGCCGGAAATAAATATGGCGGCTGTTTTTCTCGTGGAGTTTTTTGTATGTGGAAACGGATAGGCCTGCGCAGCCGTATTTTTCTCCTGCTGGTCGCCCTCGTTACCATAACCGTATGCGGGGGTGCGGTCATGGTCTGGTATACCTACCGGATGCAGGGGCTCGTAACCGGCATGATTCACAGGCATGTAGAAGCTTTTCAAGCGGCGGAAATGCTTCAGACCGCTCTTTCTTCCCAGAAGGGCTTTGTTTCCTATTATCTCCTCGACGGAGACCCTGAATGGCTTAAAAGCCTTGGAGAACACCGCCAGATTTTCAAAGAGAAACTCCGGGATGCCCGCTTGTTTGCAACAAACGAGGAGCAGGGGGATTTGCTTGATAAAATCGAAACCGAAACTTCCATTTACGTGGCCGCCAAAGATCGGGTTATATCCCTCTACAAATCCGGAGAGAGTGATGAAGGCGCCAGGCTTCACGCCGAGGTCAGAAACCACTTCGACCGAATAAACGATCTTTGCCGGGAGTTGAAAAATTTTTATACCGTACGCCTGGAAGATATGCTGGTCAAAACAAAACAGGAAGCGGTACAGTTGAGAGTCATAGCGGGCACGGCCATCATTCTGGTTTTAATACTCGCCCTGTCGCTGGCCTTCACATTAATTCATCAAATTCTCGGTCCCCTGCGCCGGCTGGCTTATGAAACCGACCGGGAGGGAGGACTGACTGACGAAGACAACGAAGTCAAAGCTCTCAGCCGCAGTGTTCGTGGTTTGATAGAAGATTTCGACTTCACTCATTCCGAACTTGAACGCAGCCGGGAGACCCTGATCCAGGCCGAAAAAATGGCGATGGTGGGCAAACTGGCGGCCGGCATGGCCCACAGCATACGCAACCCGCTGACATCTGTAAAAATGAGGCTTTTCTCCCTGAAACGAAGTCTCGAACTGACAGTCGACCAGCAGGAGGATTTCGATGTTATTTACGAGGAAATACGTCATACTGATACGATAGTTCAAAATTTTCTGGAATTCTCACGGCCCCCCAAATTGCAAATTCAGACAATAAGCCCCTCGGAAATAGTTGATTTCGCCGTCCAGCTTATGGCACATCGTATTGAATCGTACGGCGTCAGACTCGATATCAAGAGAAACTCGCTTATGCCTCCTGTCGCAGCCGACCCGGAGCAGCTTAAAGAAGTTATTGTAAATATTATCGTAAACGCCTGCGAGGCGATGCAGGGCGGAGGCAGGATCGTGATCGCCGAAGAACTGGGCTTTGATGAAAAATTAGGAGATGCGGTTTATATACATATCGAGGATAACGGTCCGGGAATAAGCCCTAAAAGCCGGCACAAGGTGCTGCAGCCCTTTTTCACCACGAAGGAAGAAGGGACGGGGCTCGGTCTGAGCATCGCCGTCCGGATCGTCGAGGAACATAAAGGCAGACTGACATTCAAATCCAAAGAATTCAATGGAACAACCTTTACAATCGTTCTTCCGGTTAAGGGGTAAAACGTGAGCACTATCCTTATCATAGACGACGATGATCAACTCAGGAAAAGCTTCGAGCGCCTTTTGAAGCAGGAAGACTACCATGTTGTAAGCGCCCCTTCGGGGGAGGCGGGGCTGGATAAAACCAAAACAGAAAACCCGGACCTCGTCATCCTGGATATGCGGCTTCCGGGCATGAACGGCCTGGAAACCTTTCAAGCTATCCACCTTATGGAACCAAAGCTTCCGGTTATCATCATGACCGCATACGGAACCACTGAAACCGCTATCGAAGCGACGAAAATGGGGGCCTTCGATTATGTGTTGAAACCTTTTGATATTCCTGAAATGCTTTCCATTATAAGACAGGCTCTCGAAGCAAATCGATTTATGCGATCTCCCGTGGATATGGATCCAGACAAAGAAGCCTATTCCCGTGATGCGATCATAGGCCGCAGTAAACCGATGCAGGATGTCTATAAAGCGATCGGCCGCGTAGCCTCGACTGATGCCACGGTCCTTATAAGGGGAGAGTCCGGCACAGGGAAAGAACTTGTCGCACGTGCGCTTTACCACCACAGCCTCAGGTCCGAAAAAGCTTTCCTGGTAATCAACTGCGTGGCGATACCGGAAAACCTTCTCGAAAGTGAACTTTTCGGCTACGAAAAAGGAGCTTTCACCGGTGCGGCCCATCGACGGATCGGGAAAATGGAACAAGCCGACCGGGGAACCATATTTCTCGATGAAATCGGCGACATGCCTTTCAGCATCCAGGCAAAAATACTGCGGCTGCTTCAGGAGAAGAGCATCGAAAGGCTTGGCGGCAGGGATACAATCCCGGTGGATGTCCGCATCCTTGCTGCGACGAACCGGGACCTGGAATCCGCGCTCGACAGGGGAAAATTCAGGGAAGACTTATATTTCCGGCTGAAAGTGGTAACCATATGGCTTCCTCCACTCCGGGAGCGTAAAGACGACATCCCGCTGCTTACCGAGTATTTTCTTTCCATATTCTCAGCCGACTCCGAAATCGCCAATCCCGGCATAACCAAAGAGGCGACGGCGTTGTTGTGTGATTATCACTGGCCGGGAAATGTTCGTGAACTTGCGAACACGATTCAAAAAGCTCTGATTTTTAACCGCGGAGGACCGATAGGCCCGGCGGATATCACCCAGGCGATATGCAAAACCGCGCAGGTGCACGAACAACCCCACGGCGCCGACATTGAAGAAAACATCAAAAAATGGATACACGAGGCCATTACTTCCGAGCAGGGAGAAAATATGTTTGAATCCTGCATTGATCGCTTTGGAAGCATGGTCATAGGCGAAGCCTTGAAACTGACCGGAGGCAACCGGTCCAAGGCCGCCAGGCTGCTCGGCCTTTCGCGGCCCACGTTGCATGCAAAGATCGAAAAATACGGTTTGAAAATGGAAACCAGTGTGAAGTCCGACTAATAAACAAACGCCACCGGCTTTTACATCATGTAAATTATTTTGACAGCTCACCGGCATGTTGCCCCCCTTCCGAAAATCCATTTCGTTTTAATTCGAACGATTATGATGGAATTTGAAGTGCAGATCCGGCTGGCACGGGGATTGCTGCCGTTGTGTGATCATAACCTTTTTGCCGGCATGGCTTGTTCAGCAAAATTTTTACAGGCTATACGCCATAGAATAAAAAATTCGTATTCGAGTGGGAAATAGTTTATAATCGAGGATATCAGTGGAACTGCCTTATACGATCCTGATTGCAGAACGCAACCGCCATGTCAGGGAGCTTCTCAAGCGTGAGATGTCTGCTGAAGGCTACCGGGTTCATACTGCGGCTAACGCGGCCCAGTTGCTGGATGCCGTATCCACTGAAAGGCCTCCGGACATCGTTGTTCTGGACCTGGATTTGCCTGATGCTGGAGGAAGGAGGATTATTGGAGAAGTCAAATCCCTGGCTCCCAATGTCCCCGTGATTTTACACACGCTGTCTGTGGACGCCGATACGCCATCGATAAACGGTACGGTGGCTTTCATCGAAAAGCAGGAAAACAGCATCGATGAACTGAAGAAAAGGGTCGGTGATTTATTGGGCTGCGCCCCAATGGTTTCCAACACTGAAACAGCATGAATCATCCTCGTTCCGGACCGATGGGTTATGAAAGACTCTTCACCGAAAGACAACAGCTACTATAGTTCCCTTGCCAGGAACCTTTCATTGACCGTGATATTGGTTTCCCTGACGCCGATGATTCTGATCAGCGGTTTGATTCTCTACCAGTACAGGATATCCCATTATGAAAAGGTTGAAGCCCACCTGGTGGAACTCGTTCAAAAGCATCGCCTGGATATCGACGTATTTTTGAAAGAAAAGCTGGGTGACATCCAGGTCCTGGCAGAGACCTTCACCTACGCGGAACTGAGCGACACCGGCTTTCTCCAGGACCGGCTCCAGGCGCTGCAAAAATTCTACAACAATGCTTTCGTTGATCTGGGAGTTGTGAACAAAGACGGGCTGCAGGTGGCCTATGCGGGTCCGTTCAGGCTGGGGCAGGCCCTTTACTCGGAGGCGCCGTGGTTCCGGCCGGCCAAAACAAAGCCCTACGTGATAAGTGATGTATTCCTCGGCCTCAGGGGCCTTCCACACTTCGTTATAGCAGTCAGGCAAACATGGAAAGAGGATGTCTGGATTCTAAGGGCGACCATAGATTTCGTTGCATTTAACAACCTTGTCCAAAATATGAGGATCGGTCAAACAGGCTTTGCATTCATTTTGAACAAAAACGGCGAATTCCAGACCACCCCCCATGGCAGCGTCGTTTCATGCACCCATCCCTACCCCGAATACCTCCTTGCTGCCACACCCACTAGAGACAAGGTACATGTATTTCGGGCGACCAATTCCGAAAACCGTGAAAATATCTATGCAGCAGCTATGTTAAAGAACGGTGAGTGGCTCCTCGTTTGCCAGCAGCCGGTAAGTGAGGCTTTTGCGGACTTTCTGAAGGCTGTGAAGCTCACCATAGTGCTTGTTCTCCTGGGAGGGCTCTGCATCGTTACCATGGCCGTATATGTCTCTCGGCGCATGGTGAACCGGGTAGCGCAGGCAGACCTGGAAAAACAGGTGATGAACCAGCAGATCGTCGAGACCGGCAAGCTTGCCTCGGTTGGAGAGCTCGCAGCCGGTATCGCGCACGAAATAAACAATCCTGTGGCGATAATGGTCGAAGAAGCCGGCTGGATGGGAGATCTGTTCGAGGAAGAAGAATTCAAGCAAAGTAGTAATCTCGATGAGTTCAAGCGGGCGCTCGAACAGATCAAGACTCAGGGCAAACGTTGCAAGGCTATAACGCACAAGTTGTTGAGCTTCGCACGTAAAACCGATACACGGATTGAAGAAGTTCAGGTAGGGGAAGTAATTGAAGAACTTGTGATTCTCTCCGCCCAGCGAGCCAAATACAGCAATGTAGCCATCAAAACGGATATAGAGGAGGGATTGCCCTCTTTGCATATTTCCCAGTCCGAACTCCAGCAGGTTATACTCAATCTTATCAATAACGCGCTGGATGCTATGGAAAAGAAGGGGGGCAATCTTAGCCTCAGTGCCCGGAAAGAAGAAGATCATATTGTTATTGAAGTGGCCGATGACGGTCCGGGGATACCTCAGGCCAATCTTGCACGGATTTTCGATCCTTTTTTCACGACTAAACTGGTAGGCAAAGGTACAGGCTTGGGTTTGTCCATATGCTATGGTATCGTAAAAAAAATGGGAGGTGAGATAACCGCCCGGAGCAGCGTCGGGAAAGGGACGACCTTCCGTATTTCCATCCCCTGCAAACAATGAAATCAGGGGGTCGGCTCTTTGCCGGGGAAGCCTTCAATTCAAAGGTCTGCAAGGGAAGGAAGGAGGCCCGCGCGAAAGGAGAAGATGAATGTCTATTGCTAATGTTCTTTTAGTGGACGATGAAGTCGCCTTCGTGGAGACCATGACAAAACGGCTCAACAAACGTGGGCTGGATATCACAGCCGCCTACGGAGGTCCGGAGGCGCTGGAAACGCTTGACAAGGACCCTTCAATAGAGGTGGTGATTCTTGACGTCAAAATGCCGATAATGGACGGGATAGAAACATTGAGTGAAATAAAGAAGAAACATCCTTTGACGGAAGTGATCATGCTCACCGGGCATGCAACCGTCGACTCGGCGATCGAGGGAATGAAACGGGGTGCTTTCGACTACCTGATGAAACCCTGTGAGCTGGATCAGTTGATTGAGAAGGTGAAAGAAGCCGCAGCCAGGAAACATGCCCAGGAAGAAAAAATAATTCAGGCCCGGTTGAAAAACATAACCGGAAGACGGACTTGAAATCCAATGAACGAAAATTCGTATTCCGGACAGGTAACACCCCCACCCACTCAAGGGAATATGGAGGAGGAGGTTATTTCCGTTCTCCTGATAGATGATGAGCGAGACTACGTGAATGTGCTTGCCAACCGGATGAAGCGCAGGAAAATCAACGCCACCAAAGCCTATAACGGATCGAGCGCGATCCAGCTTCTTCGCAGAAACGATTTCGACGTAGCGGTCCTTGACCTCAAGATGCAGGACATGTACGGCATCGAAGTCCTGAAAGTCTTCAAAAAAATGGCTCCGTCAATGCCGGTGATCATGCTGACTGGCCACGGTTCTGCGGAAGCGGCCAGGGAAGGAATCAGGGAGGGAGCATTCGATTACCTGATGAAACCCTGCGAACTGGAAGAACTGATCGAAAAAATCCGCAAAGCGTATGCCAGCCGGGAATCGGCCTAAGACGCCTCTCCGGGCACAGGAACCGGAAGGGTGAAAGAAAATCTGATCCATTCACCTTCCCGGCTTTCCGCCCATATTCTCCCTCCGTGCATTTCAATGATGTTCTTTGTGATAAAAAGAACCATTTCCGGATGGAAACTATCTCCACTGGCCGGGTAATAGACATACGAATGTCGTGCCCTTTCCAACCTCGCTGTCAACCGATATCGTACCCCTCAAATTATCGACGATCTCCTTGACGATGACCATGCCGAGACCGGTGCCTTCCTCGGCTGCTTCCTTTGCGTTTTCCGCGCGGAAAAATTCGGTGAACAACCGGGAAATATCCTGTCGCGGGATTCCGATGCCGGTATCGGAGACATCCAGCCTCACCCGGCCGTCCGGGTAAAGTGATGTTGCCACATCAACCTTCCCGCCCGGGGGAGTGTACTTGATTGCATTTGAGACCAGGTTTGCAAAAAGATCGTCGAGCAGTTTCTCGTCGGCCATTAC
>DSCZ01000588.1 GCA_011048855.1 Desulfobacteraceae bacterium
CCTCAAGGTGATCGAGCGGAAAACGGGTGTCACTGTTCATCTGAGAGGCAACGAAATGACTCTCGGCGGCGGCGATTGGGAGGTGGAGCTTGCCGAAAAGGTGCTTGTTCAACTTTATGATCTTTTAAAAGAAGGATATCCGTTATATCTTAATGATGTTGATTATGCTATAAGGGTATTTAGTAGTGGTAAAACTATTTCATTGCGGGAAATTTTTTTAGACGAAGTCTATATTTCTTCCAAGAAGAAAATTATCACTCCTAAGACAATAAATCAAAAAAACTATATAGATAGTATTCGAAAATATGACATGGTGTTCGGTATAGGTCCCGCCGGAACCGGCAAGACATATCTGGCGATGGCCATGGCGGTATCGGCTCTTTTGAAGAAACAGGTGCACAGGGTCGTCCTGGCCAGGCCGGCGGTCGAGGCCGGTGAAAGACTCGGGTTTTTGCCCGGCGACCTCTACGAAAAGGTCAATCCATACCTGCGACCCCTTTATGATGCCCTTCACGACATGATGGATTTCGAAGGGGCATCCAGGTTGATAGACCAGGGCGTGATCGAGGTGGCCCCTCTTGCATTCATGCGCGGAAGAACATTGAATGGTGCCTTCGTGATTTTAGATGAGGCCCAAAACGCTACTTCCGAACAGATGAAAATGTTTCTCACGCGCCTTGGGTTTGATTCAAAGGCCGTGATAACCGGGGATGTAACCCAGACGGACCTGCCCGACGGGAAAAAGTCCGGCCTGATAGAGGCGAGCCGAATCCTTCGGGATATAGATGAAATTGCCTTCGTGAATTTTTCCCGTGACGATGTCATACGGCATCCGCTGGTGCAGGAAATCATCGATGCGTATGAGCGACTGGAGACTGGAGGCGGATTTTCGGGGCGGGCGGGTAAATGATATCATGAAGCCCGGCGAATAAAGCCTCATTTCGAGATAATCTATGGGAAAAGCCGAACGGAAAATGAGCGTGAAGCCTAAAGGGATAAGGCGGTTTTTCGGGATCGAGAGGGAAGGAAGACAGTCCGCCCAGAGAGCCCCTGAAAAGCAAAGGCGATGGTGGAGCGTCGAGGCGCAGAGGTGGTATATCATTCTCGGTTTCAGCGTTATCGTTTCGGTGCTTCTTTACCCTGATTTAACACCGGCTCCCCAGGCCTATCGTCCCGGGGACGTGGCCGATAGAGATATCAAGGCCGTACAGGATTTCCTCGTGGAAAACGAGGAGCTCACTGAAAAAAGCAGGCAGGACGCGGTTAAATCCCTGCTGCCTGTATATGATTTCGATCCCACCGGCGGAAATGTGCTGGATCGCCTTAAAGTGGCTTTTGAAGCAGGAAGAGCCGGCTTATCGACATCGACCAAGGCTGCTTCCCCGGAACTTCACAAAGGAGAAGTTCCCCCCGAAAAAGAGGTTGCAGAGCACCCCGGGGCGTCGAACGAAGAAGATCCGGCAGGTTTTTTCGAAAAGCTTGGAATCAGCCCCGACCGCGGCCTTTATGCCCTTCTGGAGGAAACCGGCTTCGATGCAGGGATAGAGAAAGCGGTTACAGAATTGCTCGGCGGGCTCTTTCAACAGGGAGTCGTAGGAAATGAAGAGCTTCTTATAAATCATGCTGCGAACGGAATTATCCTGCACGATATCACAAAAGAAAGCGATGTGATGGTAAGCGACGTTGACAGGTTCCTGGATATGAATGCGGCAGTTAGTTGGATTTCATCCTCCGAACATAAAGAAGTCAGCTTCCTTGACGGGAAATCGCTAAGGGCTGTATCCGAGGTTGCCAAGGCTCTTTTACGGCCGAATTTGACATTCAACAAGCGGGAGACTCAAATTCGGAAAGACAATGCCTATCAGTCGGTCAAGCCCTTTTATTTCAAAGTAAAGAAAGGTGAGATGCTCGTCAGGGAAGGAGAGAGGATAACCAGCGAGCATCTTGCGAAACTGGAAACCCAGGAAAACCTTCTGAAATCAGACGCACTGTGCGGACGCGCTCCTGCGATGGCCGCCTTCATCGGTTTTCTCATGATGACCCTGTATTTTACCGGCTTGATGAATCCCCGCAGCACTCGTATTCATTCGAGAGATCTTTTGTTCAACTCTCTTACGTGCCTGGGCGTGTTTTTTGTAGTTATCGCCGGTAATCTGGTCGCCGATGAGATTTCCAGGGGGTTTGGCTTTTTCACTGCCAGGGCGCTCCTTTTCGCCTTTCCGGTAGCCGGAGGGGCCATGCTGGTGTCTATTTTCCATGGCATGCGGGTTTCTGCTGTTTTTTCCCTGGTAATGTCCACGCTTGCGTCGCTTGCTGTCGGTGGGCAGGTTGATTTTTTTCTTTTTTATTTTATAACATCCCTGGTTGCCGGGCATGGAGTTGTAAACTGTAAAGAAAGAGGGGTGCTTACCAGGGCCTCGCTTAAAACGGGTGCGGTGGGCCTGGCGCTCTCACTTGCTGTTCAGACCCTTCATGGATACTTTTATTCCCTGGAGACGATTGTTGCGGGGGTGTCGGCCGTCATCGGGGGGTTGCTTGCGGGGGTTATCGCTACTGGTCTTTTGCCACTCGTGGAAATGACTTTCGGATATACTACCGATATAAAACTCCTGGAGCTGGCCAATCTCGATCAGCCTCTATTGAAGGAGCAAATGGTGCAGGCACCCGGGACCTATCATCATAGTGTCATAGTGAGCAACATGGTTGAAGCTTCAGCAAAATCTATTGGAGCCAATCCTTTGCTTGCAAAAGTAGCTGCTTATTACCATGATATTGGTAAGATAAAAAAACCATTATATTTTATAGAAAATCAAATTCATTGTGAAAATAAGCACGAAAAACTGGCTCCTTCCATGAGCAGTCTTATTCTTATCTCTCATGTGAAGGATGGTGTTGAAATGGCCAGGAAACAAAAACTGGGCAAGGAAATAATTGATATAATCCAGCAGCATCACGGAACCAGCATAATCAGTTATTTTTACGAAAAGGCGAAAGAACAGGCTGGTAAAAGGGCTGTTAAGTCCCCACTGGTCAAGGAGCAGGACTTCAGGTACCCGGGCCCGAAGCCCCAGACTAAGGAAGCGGGGCTCGTTATGCTGGCCGATATGGTGGAGGCCGCTTCAAGGTCTCTTGTGGACCCCACGCCGGCCAAGATACAGGGAATGCTGCAGAAAATCATCAAGAAGGTCTTTTCCGACGGTCAGCTCGATGAATGCGAGCTGACATTGAAAGATCTTAATGAAATAGCGAAGAGTTTCAGTAAAACATTGAGCGGGATTTTCCATCATCGTGTGGATTATCCTGAACCCTCAGGGCGACCGGCTTCCGCAAGGAAAGGGGCCAATGGAAATTCAGATTATCATCCACAGGCGGATGCGAGGTTTAAGAAAGAGGGAGATAAGGGCGAAGCTGGCGAAAGCCTTAAAAGACTTGGGCTGTAAAGACAGGGAACTGAGTGTAGTTGTGTCGGACGACGCTTGGATCGCCGATCTCAACAAGCGTTACCGGGACAAAAAGGTTCCGACAAATGTACTGTCTTTTCCTCAAGCAGACGAATTCCTTCCGTCCTTGGCCGGTAAAATGCTCGGAGATATAGTGGTTTCGGTGGAAACAGCGGCAAGGGAGGCGGCCCTTGAGGGCTGCAGCCTCGAGTCCCGTGTGTATCGGCTTCTCTGCCACGGGTTGCTGCATCTTCTGGGCTATGATCATGAAGGGTCGGAAGAAGAAGCCACCCGTTTCTTCGATATGGAGGAGCACCTCGCCGGTCTCGAAAAATGACACCCGTATCTGAAGTTTAAAAAAGTATCCAGGAGATGTAAAACCCGGCGAGCGGTGGGGACCGATATGATCTACGGAATAGGAATTGATCTGGTCCGAATTTCGAGGATGGACCGTGTAATTAAAAGATGGGGAGAGCGTTTCATCGGCCGTGTTTTTACCATCGCGGAGGTTGAGGAATGCGAGTCGCGGCCAAAACCTGCGGCGGCTTTTGCGCTGCGTTTCGCGGCAAAGGAAGCTTTCTCCAAGGCGCTGGGTACCGGGATGAGACAGGGTGTGGCATGGCGGGATATTGAAACGATTTCGCTGCCTGGCGGCAGGCCGGATTTGAGGGTGCATGGGAAGGCCGGGAGGCTTTGCGTGGAACTTGGCATATCGGCCGCTCACCTGTCTCTTTCCGACGAGGGAGCCTACGGGTCGGCGATGGTTGTCCTGGAATCAGCCGGGAGCGGGAGCCGTTAGGGTGATGGTGGATTGCAGGTTTGAAGTTGTTTCAAATTCCGATGGTCAGACGGTCCTGCTCGGAAAGCGACTGGGTGAGTTGCTTATACCCGGTGATGTCGTTGCCCTGGCGGGTGAACCTGGAAGCGGAAAAACCTGGTTCACTAAAGGTATCGCCTCCGGGCTTGATGTCGGGCTGGAAACCATTGTCACGAGCCCGTCCTTTTCGCTCATAAATGAATACGAGGGCCGATGTATGCTCTATCACATGGACGTGTATCGGCTCGACACGGTGGAAGAATTTCTTGAAAGCGGGCTGGATGAGTATTTTTACCGCGAGGCGGTTGTGGTTATGGAATGGGCTAACCGATGGCCGGAAGTGCTTCCCGAGGGCAGCCTGCCTGTCGAAATTTCAATCATGGCGGAGTATTCGCGCAGAATGGTTTTTTACGGACACGGGGAACGGTCCGAGAATCTGTTGGAATTGCTGAAACAGAAACGGGTCAAGGAGAGGGAATGGGTTTAATTGTACAGAAATACGGCGGAACCTCTGTCGCGAATATAGAAAGAATAAAAGCGGTGGCCGACAGGATTGTCGAATGCATAGCCAGGGGATACAAAGTCGTGGTTGTCGTATCGGCTATGGCCGGGCAGACGGACGACCTTATAGCATTCGCAAAAGGCGCCGTGCCGGAGCCCGATGCAAGAGAGCTCGATGTGCTGATGGCCACCGGAGAACAGCGTTCCGCGGCTTTACTGAGCATGGTATTGAAGAGCAGAGGCCTGGATGCCTGTTCGTTGATGGGGCACCAGGTTGCGGTTCATACAGATTCTGCTTTCGGAAGCGCCAGGATACGTGCGATAGAGAATGCTCGCATAATGAAAGAGCTTGACAATAATCGCGTGGTTGTCGTGGCGGGATTTCAGGGTGTAGACGAAAACAACAATATAACCACGTTGGGCAGGGGCGGTTCGGACACCACCGCGGTGGCGCTTGCAGCAGTTTTGAATGCCGAGGTATGTGAGATTTATACAGATGTGGAGGGGGTTTTCAGCACGGACCCCAACTTGTGTGCCAAGGCAAGAAAATTGTCACGGATTTCGTACGACGAAATGCTGGAACTTGCCAGCCTGGGTGCCAAGGTTCTCGAGATCAGGGCGGTGGAATCCGCGAAGATCTACAATGTAGCGGTCCATGTTCGGTCCAGTTTTACATATCAGGAGGGTACGATGGTCGTTGCCGAAACCAGGGATATGGAAAAGGTGCTGGTATCAGGGGTAACCTATGACAGAAACGCGGCCCGGATCACCGTAAAAAAGGTGCCCGACAGGCCCGGTATATCGAGCAGGCTGTTCAAGCCTGTGAGCGATGCAGGGATCGTGGTTGATGTAATCGTACAAAATACAAATGAAGATGGATACACCGATCTCACATTCACCGTCACAAAGCCGGATTTCCAGAGAACGATGAAGCTGGTCGGCGAAGTGGCCGGTGAAATCGGGGCTGAGAAAGTCATGGGGGATATGGATATAGCCAAGGTATCCATAGTAGGCGCCGGGATGAGGAGCCATGCCGGCGTTGCCCAGAAGATGTTTCAGGCTTTGGCGGACGAGGGTATCAACATCATGATGATCAGTACCTCCGAGATAAAAGTGTCGTGCGTCATCGAAGAAAAATACACCGAACTGGCGGTGAGGGTGTTGCACAGGGCTTTCAATCTCGAGGCGAACGGTCGGAAATGACGTCGCAGGGAGCTGCTTGACCTATGCATGTTCTAGGCATTGATACATCCTGCGACGATACATCGGCCGGGGTCGTGGTGGCCGGTCGGCACGTACTTTCAAGTGTCGTGCATTCGCAGATAAATCTTCACAGCAGGCATGGAGGCGTCGTGCCGGAGCTGGCATCCAGGGCGCACGTCCGGAATATCATGCCGGTTGTGCGCGAAGCCGTTGCGCGGGCCGGGTTGACTCTTGAAGAAATCGATGCGGTGGCGGTGACTATCGGCCCCGGCCTGGTGGGTTCGCTTCTCGTCGGCCTGTATTATGCAAAGGCTCTTTCAAGTGTGCGGAAAATGCATCTGGCTGCCGTGAATCATCTCGAAGGACATATTTTATCGGTGTTTCTGGAACCCGAAGCGCCGTCTTTTCCCTTTGTCTGCCTTACGGTTTCCGGAGGGCATACCAGCATTTATCATGTGAAAGGATATGGTGATTACGTTCAAATGGGCCAGACTCTGGACGATGCCGCCGGAGAAGCCTACGACAAGGTGGCTAAAATTCTGGGCCTGGGTTATCCCGGCGGGCCGGTAATAGAGAGGATTGCAAAATCGGGCAGGCGCGATGCCGTATCTTTCCCCCGTGCATATTTATCTTCCGAATCCCTGGATTTCAGCTTCAGCGGGTTGAAAACCTCCGTGTCGCTTTTCGTGAAAGAGTGGCGACGGCAGCCTGATACGACGAGGAAGGAATCGGTTGCCGATATCGCGGCGTCTTTCGAAGAGGCGGTAATCGACGTTCTGGTTCGAAAAATATTTAGAGCCCAGGAACTTGTGGGAGCCAGGGCCGTTGTAGTTGCCGGAGGGGTTGCCTGCAACGGGAGGCTCAGATCCGTGACGTCCGCCGAAGCTGAAAAGCGCGGAGTCCGTTTCTATTACCCCAGGCCGTCGTACTGCACGGATAACGGGGCAATGATAGCTGCGGCCGGCTATCATCGTCTTATGAAGGGGGATGCCGTCGGTAGTTCGGTCGATGTGCGTTCAAGGTATCCAATCGGTGATATTTAGGGTCGGATCTTGCTCGGAAACACAGGATGACTCCAACGGAAGAACGAAAGTCCAGGTTGTTCTATCTAAGACGCCGGCTCCGATATTTCTATTTGCGCCTGGTCTCACTCCGCGGTTCACCCGGCGAGCTTGCGCTGGGCATGGCACTGGGTATTTTTGTCGGCATGATGCCGATAATGCCTTTTCAGATTGCCTTTGCGGTTGCACTGGCCCTGTTATTCAGTGCCAGCAAGATCACGGCTGCGGTCGGTACGTGGATAAGCAATCCGGTGACCTGGTATGCCGTTTATTTCTATGACTATAAACTCGGCTCCTTCCTGCTTGGTATTTCTCCTGACAGGGCATTGTTTTCGTCGGTAATGAGGGCGCTGGAGTCCGGTGAAGCCCCTACGGCGGTGATGTCAAAAATATTGAGTGCAGGCGGGACCGGGCTTGCCGCATTTCTGATCGGCGGATTGGTAAGCGGTGTTGTTGTCTCTATTCCGTCCTATTTTATATGGCTGGGAATCTTCAAGTATATCCGAAAGAAGCGTCTTAACCGCAGAAGGGTTCGAAATGACCGGGTTTAGGGCCCAAAAGAGCCTTGGCCAGCACTTTCTTGTTGATCGCGGCGTTGTCCGGGCTCTAATTGAAGGTGCTCGACTGGCACCCTCGGATGTGGTCGTCGAAATTGGGCCGGGACTCGGTGCTCTTACTTTTCCTCTGGCGGGTGAAGTTCGTCATGTCGTGGCTGTGGAGAAGGACATCAGGGCGTATGAGGAGCTTGAACGACGCCTTCGCGATATGTCGATTGGAAATGTAGACCTGGTTCAGTGCGATATCCTGCGCTTTCCACTGGAGTCCGTCGCAGCGCGATTTTCGCGAAAGGTCACCGTGGTCGGCAATCTTCCCTACAATATATCCAAGCCTGTTCTGGAAAAGCTTCTGCGAAGCCGTGAGGTCGTGGATCGTTCTATCTTGATGTTCCAGGCCGAAGTGGCCGACCGGCTCCTTGCTTCCCCCGGGGGTAAGGCATACGGGGCCTTGACGCTGATGGTTCGCTTCAGGGCCTCTGCAGGCCTGATTCTGAGTGTGCCGAAGGAGTCCTTCCGTCCAAAGCCTAAAGTGTCTTCAAAGGTGGTCTGCCTAGATTTTTCTTCTCCCTTTTGCGTGAACACGGATGATGAATCCCGGTTCGATACGGTGGTACGTGCGGCTTTCTCCCATCGCCGCAAAACCCTGATCAATTCGTTGATGGGTTCGGGGTATAAATGGCACAGAGAAATGCTGGCCGATGTACTGGCCGATTGTGGAATCGACCCTTCCAGAAGGGCGGAAACCCTGAACATGGAAGAATTCATGCACCTGGCCGCCCGCCTTAACCCCGCATAAACGAAGGGGCAGGCCCCTTTGCCTGCCCCTTCGGTAATAACTGGCAACACCTGCAAAAACAGCAACTACAGGGGGGGCAACACGATTGACAAAATTATGACACGGTGTTACCGATCGTACAGTTTCAACAAAAACAGGGGGCATACATGAGGATAATTGAATCGGTCTCCGGTATGCAATCGGCCGCCGACGGGTTCAGGGCGTCGGGAAGAAGCATAGGTCTGGTTCCCACAATGGGCTATTTGCATGAGGGTCATCTCGAACTGATGCGTACCGCCGCTCAACAATCCGACGTGGTGGTAGCCAGTATTTTTGTCAATCCCACCCAGTTCGGGCCCGGAGAGGACCTTGAACAGTACCCGAGGGATTTCGATGGTGATGTGCAAAAGGCCGGCAAGGCCGGTGTGGATGTGATATTTTCACCGAGCGGGGAGGAGATGTATCCGAAGGGGTTCCAGACAAAGGTCCGGGTCGAACGGGTGACGAAACATCTTTGCGGCATTTTCCGTCCGGTTCATTTTGAAGGTGTGACAACCGTGGTGTGTAAATTGTTCAACTGCGTTAAACCAGACCTGGCTGTATTCGGAGAAAAGGATTTCCAGCAGCTTGTGGTCATTGAGCGGATGACGGTTGATCTAAATATGAACATTCGCATCGTTGGCGTGCCCGTTCAACGGGAGCCCGACGGGCTCGCAATGAGTTCTCGGAACTCTTATCTCATCGGGCAGGAACGCCATTCTGCACTTTGTCTTTTCAAATCTCTACAGCTTGCAAAGCGTCTTTACAGCAGGGGGGAAAGGAACGCTCGGACCATAAGGGATGCGGTGATCGACTTGATTGCCTCGCATCCTTTCACCTCTGTGGATTATGTCACGTTGTGCGATCCGGTTTCGCTGGAAGATGTGGAAGTCCTTGAGCGGAAGACGTTGCTGGCCCTCGCGGTAAACGTAGGCCGGACAAGGTTGATTGACAACTGCATCCTTGGGTGAAAATCAAACCAGCTTCCAGCGCTTGAACAAGGGAGAATTATTTGCACCCGGCTGTTAAAAAAAGGGTTCACCTGCCTGGTTTCCCTCCGGAAATACCAGGTGGAAACCAGCTATCCCCCCTGAGAGGAAAAACGGTTCATAGCCCGGGGGATTCCTTATGACATGCGGAGAATTCGAAGACAGAAAAACACCGGTGGAACCGCCTCCGGATTTACCGAGCTCATTGAGCCGGTTTGGGATCCATGAAAGTTTCGGGAGGGATTCCCGTTATTTGATCCCGCTTAAAGGAGATGGATCGTCACGGTGCTTTTTCAGAATGAAATCGGGGAATTCTTTGGAGACGTTCATCGTGATGAGCAATCCTCCGGTGGACAAAACTGCATTGCTGGAGAATTTAGCCTACCATCGAATCGGCCGGCATCTGAAGAGCCGGGGGGTGCCCGTGCCCGAAATTTATTATGCAGACCATCAACGAGGATGCATTGTTCTTGAAGACCTCGGCGATACGAGCCTTCAGGAATATATTGTCCGGCTTGACGATCCTCTTCCTGTATTTGAAAAGGTGCTGGATGTCCTGCTTCATTTACAGTACGAGGGGGTTGAAGGCTTTGACCCGCGCTGGTGCTGTCAAACACCGCGTTATGACCGGACGGTTATGGTTCTGCTGGAGGCATGTTATTTCAGGGAGGCTTTCCTGCGAGGATACATGGGGGTAACGGAAGATCTCGGCCGCCTGGAGCGTTGCTTTCTGCATTGTGCAGAAGTCATTTCCGGGCGTCTTAATTTTTGCCTTCTTCACAGGGATTTTCAATCCAGGAATATAATGATCTCAAACGGGCGGATCCGGATAATTGACTGGCAGAGCTCCAGGCTCGGTCCACCGGGCTACGATCTGGCTTCGCTTGTGATAGACCCGTATACCGGGTTAAATGATGAGCACAGGACTTTTTTGATCGAAACCTACCTGGCGAAGTCCGGTGAGAAGTTTCCTTTCAGGGCAGAGGATTTCATGGCGATCTATCCTTACCTGGCACTCCAGAGAAACATGCAGATTCTCGGCGCTTTTGCTTATTTGAGTATGGCTAAAGGGAAAAAGGAATTCGAGGTGTATATCGCTCCGGCATTCAAACGGCTGAAGGCCCAGCTCGAAGAGATGGAGGACAAGGCGCTTTTTCCGTTATTGGAGCTTGTGAGGGGAATTAAGGGGGCTTCAGCCGGAAAACTTTTCAAAAAACAAAATTGACACCACGCCCACCGGTCAATAATATAGCAGGTGTCCATCCGGAAATATCGGATGAAACTGGGAGACTTCAGTGATGCTGTTCAGCCAGGCCGCCGTCTAGCCCTGGACTGCGCCGCCATGGAGGTTTGAGATGGAAGAATGTGTTTTCTGTAAAATCGTCGAAGGGAAGCTTCCCTGTTTCAAGATATTCGAAAACGAGCACGTGCTGGGCTTTGCAGACATAAACCCTATCTCCAGGGGTCACTGTCTTGTGATTCCGAAGGCTCATTCGGAGAACCTGATGGAAATCCCGGCAGAGGACCTTTTTGCGGTTAATCAGGCTGCAAAAGATATTTCCCTTGCAATGAAAGAATCTCTCGGGGCTGCAGGCATCGCTTGCATTCAGCTTAACGGCAGGCAGGTAAACCAGGTGGTGATGCAC
>DSCZ01000627.1 GCA_011048855.1 Desulfobacteraceae bacterium
CTGTAGGATTCATCCATCCCCCGGGCAGATTCACAAGGGCTTTTTTTATAATCCTTTTCGGATGTTATCTGTTCCAAATGCATGGATTTTTTCTCAAGGTCCGACGTGTGGTGGCATTTTTTCTGTTATGTGATAATAAAAGCAAGCGATGCCGCAAAGAAAGGACAAGGAGGAGATGAAACTCACAGAAAAAGAAGCCGCTTTCTATTGGGATCTGACGAAGCGAGGACAGGGGGAGGCCGGGATCTTCCTCGATTTCTTGACGACCGCCAAAAGCTTGTTACAATGCTGTCAATACGCGATTCACGAGTCATCTGGGTTGTAAACCGGAAAAACAGGCAGCGTACGTAAGATGTCCAGAGTAGACGAATATATGATCTACCTCGTTTCCATCCGGAAATACCGGATGGAAACCAGGAGAATATTGAAGCGGAAAGCTGTTTATAATTTTTTAACGAGGTGGCTATGAAGCATTTTATATTTGCGGTGGTTTTTCTGGCACTCATTGCTGCTGTTCCCGTTTCGGGGCAGGAACAGGGGGAGCCTGCGAAGGTGGTGACTGTACTCGTGCGGGAAGAGATGGTTGCGGAAAACGCTCTTGTCACCGGGACCCTTCATTACGATACCGTGGGGAAACTCTCCGCGGAGGTTTCGGGACTGGTGAATTCCATAGCGTTCAACGAAGGGGATAAGGTTAACCGGGGCGACGTGATGGTCAGGCTTAACACTGATTTTATCGATAAAGACATCGAACTGGTCCGCATCAGGATTCGGCATGTGGGTGTCAGAATGGAAAATGTCGAAAAAGATCTTGAGCGGACCAGAAAGTTGTTTAAGGAATCCTCCGCCAGTGAAAAGGCTTACGACGACCTCAGATACGCACTTCGCGAACTCAGCATCGAGAAGGAGGCGTTGTCGAAAGAACTGGATACCGCGAAACTCAAAAAAGCCAAAAGCGTGGTGGTGGCTCCGTTTGACGGGATTGTCCTCGAAAAGACCGTGGGCGTGGGGGACTGGCTCGCTCCAGGAGCCGTTTTCTGCCGGCTGGGGGTGCTGGACGATTTATGCGTAAAAGTACCGGTTTCAGAAGAACTGGTGAAATTTACCAGAAGGGGAGAACATCTGGATGTGGACCTCGTAGCGCAGGAAAGAACTGTTCAGGGAGTGGTGACCGGTGTTTTACCGGTGGCCGACCTGAGGACGAAAAACGTCACGGTAAAAATAAAACTTCCGCGGATCGAGGGCGCTGTCGAAAACATGTCCGCACTTGTAAGGATTCCGACAAGCAAGCCGAAGAAACTCCCACTCGTCCCTAGGGGATCGGTTGTCAATTTCCAGGGAAAACAGATGGTGTTTACGATAAAGGAAGGCAAATCCGCGCCGGTCCCGGTCAGGGTTTTGAGCTACGAGGGCGCGTATGCAGCTGTGGAAGGTCCGGGGGTCGTTGATGGTATGACGGTGATCGTCGACGGTGCCGAGAGGTTGCGGCCCGGTCAACCGGTTGAGGTCATCAGGCGGGAAGGAGCGTAGGGTTTTCGATGGATTTTCTCAAGTATGCCATTTCAAAACCGGTTACGGTGGCCGTGGGTTCGATCCTGATACTGCTTTTTGGAGTGATCGGCCTGATCAGACTGCCTGTCCAGCTGGCCCCGGACACCGAACTGCCGCAGATAGAGGTTTACACGATGTGGCCGGGAGCCACTCCCAGCGAAATCGAAAGTGAAATCGTCGAAAAACAGGAGGATAAATTCAAAAGTTTGAGGAACCTTCAAACCATGGAGAGTTCTTCGTACAACGACCTGGCGAGAATCACACTGACCTTCGGCCTCGAAACGGACATCAATACTGCGGTGTTAAGGGTTTCAAATAAACTCGACGAGGTATGGGACTACCCGGATAACGTAAAGAACCCCATCATCAACACCTCCGGCGCCAATGCAAAGCCGATGATCATCCTGCAGCTCAAGATGCGGGAAGGGGATCCGGCCGAGGTCATGAAATACCAGACATATTTTGAAAACGAAATCCGCCAGTACATTGAAAGAATAGAAGGAATCGCATCTCTTCTCGTGTTCGGGGGGACGGAGGACCAACTCGAAATCGTCCTGGATCACGGTAAGATGGCCCGTTTCGGCGTGACCATAAACGACGTGATAGCACGGGTCGTCGCGGCCAACAAGGACACCGCAGCGGGCCTTCTCGGCATCGACCGCAAGAATTACCGGATAAGAACTTCGGCGAAGTTCCAGGACACGAAGGATCCTCTGGATGTGGTTGTTTACGAGGACGGAGCCAGGCGTATCCGGCTGAGGGATATCGCTGATACACGCATAGGGTATGCCGCCCAGTTCGTGAGCATCCTGGACGAAGGCGCGGAGTCCATAGTCATTATCATCCGGCGTGAAGGTGGCGCCAATGTCCTTGAAGTGGTGGAGCGCCTGCGGGCCGAGGTCGAAAGGCTGAACCGTGAGGTGCTGCCGGAAAAAAACCTGATGATCAAATGGTCACATGATGAATCCCCCTATATCCTCAAGGCCATAAATATCGTCCGAAACAATGTTTTCATCGGTAGTATCCTGGCGATTTCGGTGCTTCTGCTATTTTTGAGGAGCCTGCGTTCGACTCTGGTGACGGCGATCGCTATTCCGGTATCTGCCATGGGGGCTTTTGTTTTCCTGTGGCTTTTCAACCGGAACCTGAACGTTGTCAGCCTTGCCGGCATTTCGTTTGCGATTGGAATGCTGGTGGACAATTCGATCGTCGTGCTTGAAAACATCGACCGGCACAGAAACATGGGCAAAAGGATCGCCCGGGCGGCCTATGAGGGGGCAAAAGAGGTCTACGGTGCTGTCGTGGCCTCTACGCTGACTACGGTGGCGGTGTTCCTGCCGGTTATCTTCATGAGGGAGGAGGCGGGGCAGCTTTTCAAGGATATCGCTATAGCCGTAACCTCTTCGATTTTCCTGAGCCTGCTGGTGTCGGTGACGTTGATTCCATCCGGAATGAATTTTCTGTACTCTGGGTCGAAGCGTAAGAAAGCCGCGGGAAAGAGCCTGATCAACTCCATAGGATCTTTTTTCTCGAAATTGATCATGAAGCTTTCAGCATTGTTCCAGAAGAACGTGTTGACACGCATCCTGTGCATTCTGGGATTCACTTCATTTTCTATTTTTACGGCGTGGTACCTGATGCCGAAGGCTGAATATCTGCCCCAGGGAAACCAGAATATCATCATGAACGTTCTGGTGCCGCCGCCCGGCTATTCGGCCGACAAGCGAAAAGAAATAGGCCGATATATATATGAACAGGTCAAACCCCACATCGACGAGGACGGCAGGGACGGCATCCCTCAGCTGAAAAATGTTTTTTATGTTTCTTCGGACATGTTTTCATTTGTCGGCATGACATGTATCGAGGAACATGAAACGGAAGCAAGAAAATTAATCCCTTTAATGAATAAAGTTATAAGAACGATTCCAGATATGCTGGGCGTCAGCATTCAGCCTGGAATATTCGAGACTCAGATCGGGAGGGGGCGGACCGTGGAGGTTAATGTGTCCGGAGAGAATCTTGACACCATCGTCCAATCGGCGCGCATGCTTTTCGGTGCACTTCAACAGAGTATACCGCAGGCTCAGATCCGCCCGGTGCCTTCGCTCGAACTGGCTTATCCCGAGTGCAACATCGTCCCGGACAAGCGGAAACTGGCCGCGAGCGGCCTGAACGAAACCAACCTCGGGGTGTATGTGGATGGGTTGATGAACGGACGTACCATAGATGAGTTTCGTCCGGACGGGGGGTATCAAATCGATCTCGTTGTCAGGGGAGATGAAAAAGCTTTCAAGACGCCGGAGGATATCCTGAATTGTTCCATTGTCAACAACTTCGGTAAACTTGTAAGGATAGGGGATGTGGCCCGTATTGAATATACCATGGGTATGACCCAGATCGACCGCCTGGAGAAAAGGCGTAATGTGCGGCTGGAAGTCACACCGCCTGACGATTTACCCCTGCAGGCGGCCATGGAGATAATCGATGGGGTTGTAGGAGGCCTGAAGCAGGAAGGGCGGCTTGCAAATGTCATGGTCGGCGTGGGCGGAAGCGCCGACAAACTGGTTCAGACTCGAATGGCGCTGCAGTGGAATTTTCTGCTTGCATTGATCATTGTTTACCTGCTGATGTCCTCGTTGTTCGAAAACTTTCTCTATCCGTTCATCATATTGTTTTCGATACCGCTCGCCGCCGCCGGCGGATTTATCGGGCTGTGGCTGATCAACCGGTTGATCACATCCCAGCCTCTGGATGTTTTGACTATGCTGGGCTTCGTGATTCTTATCGGAACGGTGGTGAACAATGCAATTCTCATCGTTCACCAGTCCTTGAATAATGTGCGCTACGAGGGGATGGAAGGGATGCAGGCCATCCGGGAGTCGGTGAGAACCAGGATCCGGCCCATTTTCATGAGTGCTTCCACGAGTCTTTTCGCCTTGATTCCCCTGGTGCTTTCAACCGGTTCGGGAAGCGAGATGTACCGTGGCATCGGGTCGGTGCTGCTGGGGGGGTTGATGCTTTCTTCCGTTTTTACCCTCTTCGTGATTCCGGCGCTGCTGGCTTTTTTCATTGGCTTCGAAACCAGGAAAAAGGAAGCGGAAGAAGACGGTGGAGAGGGTTAACCGGTGGCGCATTACAAAAACCTTGTTTTAAGTGAATCGGGATCGAAACGCTTGCCGTAGTCGTAGTCAATGATTCTGTACTAACTGTAGGTCGGGATTCCAAACCCGACGTTGTTACGGCAACAGAAATATTTTTTTCTACCAGGAAAGGAAAAGAACCAATGTCCGAGCAGATGGAGTTGAACAGGAAACGTGTGGATCTCGTAGCCAAATTTAAAGAGGCGTGCCCCGATTTTACGGCTGCCGAATATGGTTTGATCGAGGTGACTTACCGGGAGGGGGCGATCAGTACCAAAATGAAGAGGTTGATGTCGCTGGCTGTCGCACTCAGGGCAGGGTGCAGGAACTGCATTCTTGCCCAGACGCAGTATGCACTGGACTGTGGAGCTACCCGCGAGGAGATACTCGAAACCATCCAGGTGGTTGTGGCAATGAGCGGGACCACCGGCATCGGCGAAGGTTTGAGGGTGATCGAGTTCCTGGACGAATTAGGGAAAGTTTAAGTTGGACTTTTTACGAGGCCATCAAGGTTGGAGTCTGCAAAGCGCCCGGGAAGTGGAATGTCCCCGGACGCTTCGCAGCAGGATTTTTGGGATCTGCAGTGTTATGCTGCTCGAAGTTTTTTCTTCGCATCTTCTGCAGCGGCAACCAGCAGGTTGTCTGCCGGAAAAAAAGATTGGTACGGCTGAGCGGAATAACTGAACATGGCGGCGTCATCGAGGGTCAGCCTGTTTTGAACCGCCATCGTTATCAAGTCCACCTTGTCGGCTACGGGTGCACCTCCTGAAACCTGACCCCCCAGTATTCGACCGGTGCTGCTGTCTGCGATTAATTTGAGACGAACTCCGGAGGCTCCCGGCATGATCGGGAACATTGTGGTCAGTTCGGCCCGACCTGTGATTATGTCGAATTTTTTTGCTGCTGCCTTTTCCGACAATCCTGTGCCTCCTATGAATAAGTCTTCGACTTTTGTCGCCGCACCGTTAAAGAACCCACCGTATAAAACCTTTTCTCCGAGGAGGTTTTTTCCGACAACCCTGCCCATGGGAACGGCGTTGGTGGCGAGTTTGCCGTTCATAATTTCACCGGTTACGGCGCTTGTAAACTGCACGCAGTCGCCGCCGGCGTAAACATCCTGGATGTTGGTTTCCATTCGTTCATTGACGAGGATGCCGTCGGGCCCGATCTCGAGGCCGGTGCCGGTGAAAAGGTTTACGTCCGCTTTTACACCCACCGCAAAAACCACCACGCCATTGCTTCCATCCGACGGAGTATTTTTGCCCGTGGAGTGGAGAGGGATTTTTTCTCCACTCTGGAGCACCAGTTCCCGTACTGCCTTGTCTCCCTTCAGGGCCGTCACCATCTCCCCGAGATGCAGCTTTATTCCCATTGCCGCAAGGCGTTCTTGAGCTTCCGTCGCCATATCGGCATCCACCAGGTTCGGAAGAACCTGTGTTTCCATGTCAACGAGGTGGGTCTCCACTCCAATCGAGTTGAGAGCCTGGGCAAGTTCGATCCCTATTGCACCTGCACCGACCACCGCCGCCTTTTTTAAACCGTTTTCGGCTCCGGCCAGGATTTTTCGAAGGTCATTTTCCGTTTTAAACGTCATTACGCCTTCGAGGTCTCGGCCTTCAACCGGGGGAAGCACAGGAGATGCTCCCGTGGCGATGACCAGCTTTTCATAACCGTATTCCCGTCCGGAGGCCGTGAATAAGGATTTCGTGCCGAAATCGACTTTAGTCACCGTATCCCGGATCAGTTCGGCCCCCGTGTTTGTCACCAGTTCGTCTTTTTTGAAGGTTTTTTCCATGGGCAGAATTTTTTCAATAACATAAGGCATTGCGCAGTAAATCATCGAGTGATCTTCAGGGCGGATCACCGCCGCTTTCCTTTTCCCCGCGAGCGTCTTGACAATGGTGATCGCTGCCGGGCCTCCACCGATGATCAGGACGTCAAAAATTTTCCCTTTTTGTTCCATAAATGAATATCTCCCTTTTTTTCAGTTTAGGCCGGGTCTCTCTACCGGGCAGCCGGTTTTCGTTTGGGGGCACCGTGTCGGGAATGGAATTCCGACCTGCAATGTTTTGCGTTTATCGGCCGCAGTCGTAGAGTGGGCATCGCCCACCCTACATTTTTCCTGTTTCCATGCAAGTGTCGAGGGCGACGACCAGGACGGATTCAGGCTGTACGCCGACGAAACGTTCAACTTCCCGGCCGTCTTGAAAAACCACGAGTGTCGGGATGCTGTGGATGCCCATCTCGACTGCTGCTTCGCGGTTCTGGTCAATATCAACCGCTGCGAAGGTCGCCTTGCCCTGGTACTGTACTGAAAGGGCGTCAAGTATCGGTTCCTGCATACGACATGGGGCACACCAGGGTGCATAGAAGTCCACCAGACATACTCCTTCATGAATCACTGATTTGAATGCATCCGTCGATTTCAACTGCTGTATACTCATCATTGGTCCTCCTTGAATTTAGACACTGTTTTCATCTGCGGGGTGGGCACCGTCCACCAAATCAAGCCATACCTGAAATGTCGTCAACCGACATTCAACAACAATTGTGCCATTCAGGAGAAGAGATGCGTGTTTTCAATTTGAAAGTGGAAAATTGATGGCGTCGTAAAAAGTCGTCACTCCGTTCCAGAACGGGGTCCAGGTTTTTTGCAACTTCCTGGAATGACTGGATTCCGTCCTTTTTCGAAATTACGGAAAAGAGCGATTTTTGACTTTTTACGACGCCATCAAAATTAAAATTTTTATATATATTTCATGTAAAATATTTAATCCTTCTCTTATCGTTTCCGACTGCTTGACATACCCGATGACGTTACCTATTATGTCTGGGTAACGTTTTGTTGCGTTACCATTTTAATGAAACAAGGGCTTCAAGCCGTTAAAGGTGATTTTCATGGGATCTACAGCTCCAATCAGGTACGCTCCGACTATTGATTCAAATTTTGCCAACCTGTTGCTGGAATCTATGGCTGAAGGAGTGTTTACCCTGGATCACAGTGGGATGATCGTATTCTGGAACCCCGCCATGGAAAGAATTACCGGCTACTCTGCGCGGGAGGCCCTGGGCAGGGAGTGCACGATGCTCGATTTCAGCAGGTGCGTATCAAGAAGCTGCCCGTCGGGTATAGCGGAGTGCGGTATTTTCAATCGAGGCTTTGTTGATGGAAAAGAATGTTCCCTTACTCACAAAGACGGTCACGAGGTTGCGGTTCTCAAGAGCGCCCGTGTTATCAGAGACGAAAATGGTGGCATTAAAGGTGTCGTGGAGACGGTCACCGATTTGAGCGAGCTGGAAAGGGCACGGCGCACCGCCGAAGAAGCGGTCCGCCGCCTTGGTGAAATGAGCCGCTTTGACCGCCTGATAGGTAAAAGCCATGAAATGGCACTCGTGTTTTCTGCGATTCGTGCCGCGGCGGCGAGCGATGCGACGATACTGCTCCAAGGTGAAAGCGGGACAGGCAAAGAGTTGGTGGCAGGCGCGATACACTTTAACGGCCCGCGGAGCGATATGCCGTTCGTGACGGTCAACTGTGTGGCGCTTTCCGAGACACTCCTTGAAAGTGAACTTTTCGGGCATGTCAGGGGGGCTTTCACCGGGGCTGTCCGGGACCGGACCGGCAGGTTCGAAAGCGCGGATGGAGGAACGGTTTTTCTCGATGAAATCGGAGAAATAAGTCCTTTTATTCAGACCAAGCTTCTCAGGGTTCTCCAGGAAAAGGAGATAGAAAGGGTGGGGGAATCCAGAAGGCGGAAAATCGACATAAGAATCATCGCCGCCACCAACAAGGATCTTGCCGGTTTAATCAACGGAGGGAATTTTCGTGAAGACCTTTACTACCGTCTGAAGGTTTTCCCCATAGAATTGCCACCCCTCAGGAAAAGGCGCGAGGATATCCCGCTGCTTGTGGATCATTTCATCGCGGCGCAGAATAAAAAAACCGGAAAGCATATTCGCGGTTTTTCCTCCCAGGCGATGCGTATTGCGATGGATTACCCGTGGCCCGGGAATGTGCGAGAGCTGGAAAATGCCGTTGAGCATGCTTTTGTGCTTTGCAGCGGAGAACGCATTGAGGTTTTCGACCTTCCTGTGGAAGTGCGGCAGTATACCTACGGTCACCATTCGAAGGCAGCCTCCGCTTCTTTGACAACAGGGTTCCGCAGAAAGCGGGGTTTTTCACGGGAAAACCTTATTGAACTTCTCAATGAGTGCGGATGGAACAAGGCTGAAGCAGCCCGGAGGCTCGGTGTGAGCCGTACAGCTGTCTGGAAATATATGAAAAAATGGAATATTCCGCTTCAACAGTTTTGAACGGACATGGCACGACGGAAACGGCCACAGTCATCTCCAGGCCTCTGTTGTCGATCTTTCGTTGACTGTTCCCGTTACACCGTCCGTTTTGGCGCTCGGAACCCGGCAGTAGATCATGCATGTGGAATGCGATGTAAGACCTTATCTCCGGAGGATAGTCGTCACCGTCTTCGGTGAATAGCCGGCGGCCGACCTTGACTGCTGGGCCATGAGGGTCATTCGAAGGGATTTTACTTGACATGGAACCTGAAACCTGAAATCAGCTTTCAGCAATTAACCATTGACGCGAATCTCTTTATAAGTTGTATTGGTTTGTTAGTATTTAATGTATTTATTATTGATTATAAATAATTTTGCATTATGTTTATAGTAAATAAAAACGAAAAGATAAAAATAACAGCTATGGAGTCCCAAGCGATGAAAACCTCGAAAAGAATATCCCGCCAGTCTCTCACCCTTCTTACCGACCTCTATGAATTAACGATGGCCTATGGTTACTGGAAGCTGGGGATGCAGGACCGGGAGGCGGCCTTTCACCTCTCATTCCGCCAATTGCCTTTCGAGGGCGGATATGCGGTGGCCTGCGGGCTGAACCAGGTAACAGACTACCTGCTCGATTTTCATTTCAGTGAAGAAGACACCGCCTATCTTGCCACGCTGACCGGTAACGACGGACGGCCGCTTTTTACAAGAGATTTTCTTGAATATTTAAAAAGGCTGGAACTTTCCTGCAATATACATGCGATGCCCGAGGGCACGGTTGTTTTCCCCCATGAACCCATCGTCCGGGTGACGGGACCGCTTCTGCAATGCCAGGTACTTGAATCCGCATTGTTGAACATGATCAATTTCCAGACCCTGATCGCCACAAAGGCCGCCCGTATATGCCTGGCCGCGGAAGGCGACCCGGTGATGGAATTCGGTCTGAGGCGAGCCCAGGGCATCGACGGCGGGGTTTCTGCAAGCCGGGCTGCGTATGTAGGCGGCTGCGCCGGGACATCCAATGTTCTGGCCGGAAAGCTTTACGACATTCCGGTCAAGGGCACGCACGCCCACAGCTGGGTGATGGTTTTCGACAGCGAACTTAAGGCTTTCCGTGGCTATGCGGAGGCGATGCCCAACAACTGCATTTTTTTGGTAGACACCTATGATGTCCTGCAAGGGGTGAGGCATGCAGTGACCGTGGGGAAGGAGCTTCGCCGCGCCGGCCATGAAATGGTGGGAATACGCATCGATTCCGGAGACCTTGCCTACCTGAGCATAGAGGCACAAAAAATCCTCGAAGAAGCGGGTTTCGGTGACAAAATCATTGTAGGCAGCAGCGATCTGGATGAGTACCTTATAGAAAGCATCAAGGATCAGCATGCTCCCATCAACAGCTGGGGAGTCGGGACGCGGCTCGCCACGGCTTTCGACAACCCGGCGCTCGGGGGGGTCTATAAATTGACCGCGGTGAAAGATGCAGGTGGCCGCTGGGAATACAAGGTGAAGCTTTCCGAGCAGTTGATAAAGGTTACGACTCCGGGTGTGCTTCAGGTGAGGAGATATAACAGGAACGGCGACTATGAGGCCGACGCGGTTTATGATATAGAGCTCGGCATAGAGGAGCCCTGCGTGATCGTGGACCCGATGAACCCCACCCGCCGGAAACGCATTCATGCCGGAACCAGCTGCCAGGACCTTCTGGTTCCTATTTTTAGAGAGGGTCAACTGGTGTATAATGCGCCTTCCTGCACCGAGGCGAGAGAACACTGCCTCTCTAATCTCGCCAGCCTGCACCCGACGATAAAACGGCTGCTGAACCCGCACGAATATCCGGCGGGTCTCGAGGTGGGCCTGCACGATCTGAAACTGGATCTCGTCAGCAGGGAGCGCGCGGCCCTGGGCAAGGAGACGCTC
>DSCZ01000606.1 GCA_011048855.1 Desulfobacteraceae bacterium
CACTGCAACCCGCAAAGTATTTTTTTGAACGAAAAAAATTTTTTCCGCAGGCTTTGCATAGCGTGCCGGGAGGAATGGCGGGCATACTGCGATCATGAATTCGTCCGCCGTCTTGGAGACGGCTCTCTGCCGGAGGAATGCTTCCGCCACTACCTTATCCAGGACTACCTTTTCCTGATTCACTTTTCCCGGGCATGGGGTCTTGCGGTATATAAATCGGATAATCTTGACGATATGCGTGATGCTGCCGTTATACTCGATGCGCACCTCAACCAGGAGATCGAGCTTCATGTAAAATACTGCAACAGCTGGGGCATCAACCGTAAACGCATCGAGGAGACCCCGGAAGCCACGGCCACGATGGCCTACACCCGCTATGTGCTTGAGAGGGGGAGTGCCGGCGACGTGCTGGACCTGCATGTTGCACTTGCTCCCTGCGTTATAGGTTATGCGGTGATCGGCACGAACCTGGCCGGGAAGGGGGCCAAGGCATTAGAAGCAAATCCCTACAGGGAATGGATCGATATGTATGCCGGAGACGAGTACCAGGCGGTGGCCGCCACGGCGGTGAAACGGCTGGACAACCTTGCAGCTTCAAGGATGGGTCCCGGCCGTTTGCCGGAGCTAATCCGTACGTTCAGCCAGGCCACGGTGTTGGAAATAGCCTTCTGGCGGATGGGCCTCGAAATGCAGGAGTGAGCGTTTCGGCAATGATCCTTTATGGGGCAACGGGAGAAAGTCAAAATGAAGGGTTCAGGGGAAGGAGTCGGGGATGAATGTGCTTTTTATCATAACGACAGATGAATGCGAAACGGTTTACAATGCGATGAGACTGGCCAACACCGGCGTCGAAAAGGGCGATGATGTGAATGTTTTCATGCTTGGCAGAGGGGTGCTTTTCGAAAAATGCGAAGGATCCGAATTCAATGTCATCGGGGAGATGAATAAATTCGAGGGTGATTTTTATGTCTGAGGGGTGTGTATGAAATCCCACGGTCTGGTGGGTTCCGGAACATGCCCGATCGGCTGGATGGATGATTTATACGAATTAGCCATGGAAGCCGATAAGGTTTTTACTTTTTAAAAGCCTTAAGAGAGCCGGGAAAGTCGTTTCTTTTGCACTTCGATCCGGTGGAAATCCCCAATGGAAACAACATCTAGGAATTCTGTGCAGATTCCGGCCATTGAAATAGAAAACCTGTCTGTAAAAGTAAATCGTCAGTCGATCTTTTCAGGGCTGAGTTTGCGCCTCGACCAGGGTCAGAAAACCACCCTGGTTGGGAGATCCGGCTCCGGAAAATCGAGCCTGCTTCGCGCACTGCTGGGTTTTGTGGCCCCGGAATCCGGGACAATCCGGATTTTCGGCAGGAAACTGACCGCCCACTCCGTCTGGGAGCTGCGGACCCACATGGCTTACGTGGCACAGGAGCCCGAGATGGCGGCAGGCAAGGTCCGCGACGTCTTGGAAACCCCCTTCTCCTTCAAAAACAACCGGCATCTCCGTGAAAACCTGAAGCGTATTCCCGGGCTTTTGGATCGCCTTCAATTACCCGGGGAAATTTCGGAGAAGGATGTCACGGATCTCTCGGGCGGAGAAAGACAGCGAATCGCCTTGATCTCCGCCCTTTTGCTTGACCGCGAAATTCTCCTGCTGGACGAAGCTTCTTCGGCGCTGGACCAGGCAGCCAAGCATGCCGTGATCGATCTTTTGAGAGCCGGCCGGTCGCTCACTATCCTCTCCGTTTCCCACGACCGGGAATGGATGGGTTTTTCTGATAACATTGTAGAATTAAGCGAACCACAGAAGGAGGCTCCGGCATGACGATTATGGATATCAGCCCCTGGCGTCTGGCAATGGTGTACCTCCTTCTGGCTGTCCCGCTGGGAATCATCGTCTGGCAGCGAATACCGATGCTGGGCCGAACATTGATCGCCGTGGCGCGGATGACTCTCCAGCTTTTGTTCGTCGGTTTCTACCTCCAGTTCATTTTCGATCTCAACAACCCACGGGTCACAGGCGCCTGGGTTCTGGTGATGATCGCCGTGGCGGACGTTTCTATCGTCCGGGGCAGCAATTTGCTTTTGAAAAGGCTCGCCGGAGGATTATTCCTGGCGCTTTTGACAGGAACCGCAGTCCCCTTGATGGTTTTCGTGTTCCTGCTGTTGGAGGGGCAAGCGGCCCTTCATGCCCAGTATGTCATACCGATCTGCGGAATGATTCTGGGAAACTGCCTTCGGGCGGACATCATCGGCATCCGTACCTTTTATGAGTCTCTGAAAAAAGGAGAAAAAGTCTACCATCTCGCGCTGGCCCAGGGTGCGAGTATGAAAGAGGCCCTCAGCCCCTTCATCCGGGACGCGTGCCAGGCGGCGCTGGCACCGACGGTGGCCACTATTTCAACCATCGGTCTGGTCTCCCTGCCGGGGATGATGACCGGGGTGATCCTGGGCGGGGGCAATCCCATGACGGCGATCAAGTACCAGATCGCCATCATGATCGCCATTTTTACCGGCACAGCGCTGACCGTCATTCTCGCGATCCACCTTACGGCCATCAACAATTTCACGGCCGGCGGAATCCTGGACCGCGGTTTGTTTCAAATCGGCGGCCGGCGGTGAAGACTGGGCGAATACCAGGAACGACGGTCTTCGCATATCCTGAAGTTTCATTCCTTTCCTTTTTTTGATCCTGTCACCAAAACCTAATCACCCCTTAACAAAAGCCTAACACCGGCGTTTTAGATTCTCTCCACATCAGGGTTGCGGACGGTGTGCAGGTCCTGACATGACGGCCGGCGGTCCGGGGTTCGTTCCGCCGCAACATGATGGAGGTTGTAACGGATTCGTAATGAAATCTTAACAGAATTTTAACAATCGTGTGTGTAAATCAAAAACAGAAAAAAGGAGAGAATTATGAAAATGAAAAGTATGTTTGTCATTGGAGCAGTTGCAGGGTTGATGCTTGGAGTCCCGTCCGTGTGGGCTGGGAATCTAGTCATCAAAGGGTCCACCACCGTGCTCCCGGTTGCGCAGAAAGTGTCCGAAGCGTATATGAAAGAAAAACCCGATGTGCGCATATCTATTTCGGGCGGCGGTTCCGGAAACGGCATCAAGGCCGTGATCGACGGCACCACCGATATAGGCAACGCCTCCCGCTTCATCAAGGAGAAGGAAGTGAAACTGGCCGTTGAAAAGGGGGCATACCCGGTTCCCTTTGCCGTGGCCTATGACTGCATCGTGCCGGTGGTTCATCCCTCGAACAGTCTTTCGGATATCACCCTTGAACAGCTCAAGGCAATCTATGAAGGCAAGGTGACGAACTGGAAGGACCTGGGCGGTGCGGACAAGGAAATCGCCGTGTTTTCCAGGGACACTTCTTCGGGGACCTACGAGGTCTGGGGGGAAAAGGTATTGCTCGGGGCACGCGTTTTTCCCAAGGCCCTTCTCCAGGCATCGAACGGAGTGGTGGTGCAGGCCGTTTCCAAGAATCCGAATGCAATAGGTTATATTGGACTTGGTTACCTGGACGACTCGACGAAGATGCTTAGCGTAGGCGGCGTAAAGGGATCCGCTGAAACAACGCTGAACGGCACCTTTCCGATCAGCAGGGCACTTTTCATGTTTACCAGGGGATGGCCCGAGGGTGATACGGCGGACTTCATCAACTACATGCTGCACCCGGACAAGGGACAGAAGCTGGTTGGAGGTGCGGGGTACGTCCCTCTTTATTAATCTTGACGGCGTCGTAAAAAGCAAGCGACCTCGGGCCTTATCGGCGTCGGCGTCGGGATCGGCGTCGGGGCCGAAAAGGTCGCCGATCAACTTCCGATACCGATGCCGACAGCGGCCCCTAGGGCCAGGGTTTTTCAGGGTTTAGAGGGACCGGTGGTGTTTTGAAACTCCGTCCGGTCCGGAGCTATCTAATGATAAAAACGGTCAGCCCGCACATGGGCCGGCCCGTGAAGCGGTTTTTTTCCTGCTTCGTCAGCGGGATGTGCAAGCGGAGAATGAGCATTGTCCGAAATTCGTGCAGGTTTAAGCGGCGGGAAAAGCCGAAGAGGGCTGGAGAAGGCCATCAAGACGGTTTTTCTCATTGTTGCGTGTGCCTCAGTCATTACCCTGGGCTTGATCGTCATTTTCCTCTTCTGGGAAGGGTTGCCGATTTTCAACAGGGTGTCTGTTCGAGAGTTTGTTTTCGGGATATACTGGTATCCTACCGACGACCCTGCGGATTTCGGGATTTTTCCGCTTATTGCGGCATCCATCGCGGTGACCGGAATTTCATCCTTGATTTCAATCCCGTTGGGGGTATTGACTGCGCTTTATCTGGCGGAAGTGGCATCGGCCCGGGTGCGTGAAATCGTCAAGCCGCTGGTGGAACTGCTGGCGGCCCTTCCGTCGGTGGTTATCGGATTTTTCGGTATGGTTATCGTCGCTCCCTTTCTCCAGCGGATATTCGACATCCCCACCGGCCTCAACCTGTTCAACGCCTCCTTGATGCTGGCTTTCATGTCGATTCCGACGATTTGCAGCATATCAGAGGATGCGGTTTTCAGCGTTCCCAAGGATCTGAAAGAGGCTTCGCTGGCACTGGGCGCCACCCACTGGGAGACGATCAGGCGTGTCATAGTGCCTGCCGCGGTTTCCGGAATATGCACCGCGGTGATCCTGGGGATGTCCAGGGCGATAGGGGAGACGATGGTCGTATTGATGGTCGCCGGGGGTGCCGCCGCGGTTCCGGGCTCCATCTTCGACCCGGTGCGGCCCATGCCTGCAAGCATTGCCGCGGAAATGGCGGAGGCCCCTTTCAGGGGAGATCATTATTATGCGCTTTTTGCCACGGGGATTGTCCTGTTTCTGTTTACCCTGCTTTTCAATATGGTCGCGGAATATTTGTCAAACAGATATCGACAGGTCGGCGCAGCGACGCTTTGAGGGGTCCGGAGCGCCGTGCCTGAAAATTTTTGCCGGAAAAGGAGTCCATGGCTTTGGAACCGAGAAGTGCGGGCCTTAAGCGCCGGAGAAACATCGAGCGGGTGATGTTCCTGTTTTTCAAGATCGCTGCCGCGGTGAACGGTGCGGCTTTGCTGGTCATAATTTTTTTCCTCGTGAGCCGAGGCTGGCGTGCGATCAACTGGACCTTTCTTACTCAAGCCCCCATGGATTCGATGACGAAAGGGGGCATCCTTCCCTGCATCATCGGAACGCTTTATCTTGGAATCGGAGCCATCCTGGTGGCTTTGCCGGTGGGGGTGGCCTCCGCCTTGTATTTGAATGAATATGCCAGGCCCGGGCGGCTGGTTCGACTCGTAAGGCTCGGGATCAACAACCTTGCGGGGGTCCCGTCGGTTGTCTTCGGGCTGTTCGGGCTCGCCTTTTTCGTGATTTATCTGGAAATGGGGGTGAGCATCCTTGCCGGGGCGCTAACGCTCGGAGCCATGAGCCTTCCTGTTGTGATCGGCTCCACCGAAGAGGCCTTGAGGGCAGTTCCCGATACTTACCGGGAAGCTTCGCTGGGGCTGGGGGCGACCAAATGGCAGACCATCTACCGGGTCGTGCTTCCCGCTGCACTTCCCGGAATCCTTACCGGGGGAATCCTGGGCTTGAGCCGGGCTGCAGGTGAAACCGCCCCGATCATGTTCACGGCTGCGGTGTTTTATACTCCTAATCTCCCACGGTCCATCTTCGATGAAGTCATGGCGCTTCCGTACCACATTTACGTTCTTGCCACGGCAGGCACCGAAATCGAAAAGACAAGGCACCTGCAGTATGGAACTGCGCTGGTGTTGATAGCGCTGGTGTTGGGATTGAATCTTGCAGCGATAGTTTTCCGGGCAAGGCTGCGCAGGAAAGGGTAGCGCCTGGATGAATAAGGAAGAATCGCAACGATGGAAAATCAATCACAGGCAAAAATGAGGGCGGAGGGGCTCAATTTTTTCTACGGCCCCTTCCAGGCCCTGCATGACATCTCGATCGACTTCAACGTGAACCGGGTCACCGCCCTCATAGGGCCTTCGGGCTGCGGCAAAAGCACGCTGATCCGATGTCTGAACCGCATGAACGACCTGATATCCATAAGCCGGGTGGAAGGACGCGTGCTGCTTGAAGGGGAGGATATCTACGACGATTCCGTGGATGTTGTGAGCCTCAGGAGGCGGGTGGGAATGGTGTTTCAGAAACCCAACCCGTTCCCGAAGTCCATTTTCGAAAACGTCGCCTACGGGTTGAGGGTGAACGGGCTCAGGAACCGGGCGTTGCTCGCGGAACGCGTTGAAATGAGTTTGAAGCGAAGCGCACTCTGGGAAGAAGTGAAAGACCGGCTGAATGATTCCGCCCTGGGCCTTTCAGGCGGGCAACAGCAGCGTTTGTGCATAGCCAGGGCACTGGCCGTGGAGCCGGAAGTGCTGCTCATGGACGAGCCGGCTTCGGCCCTGGACCCGATAGCGACCCAGAAGATAGAAGATCTTATACAGGAACTGAAGGATACGTACACCATAATCATCGTCACTCACAACATGCAGCAGGCGGCCAGGGTCTCGGACGTGACGGCTTTTTTCTACCTGGGAAAGCTGGTTGAAGCGGGCCGGACCGAAGAGATATTCACCCGCCCCAGACTCAAACAGACTTCGGATTATATCACCGGCCGGTTTGGATGAAAGTATCCATCCGGCAGGCGGAGGAAAAATGATTTATGACAAGGCATTTGCAGAATGAGCTGAGAAAACTCAGAAACCGCGTATTGTCCCTGGGGGCGCTGGTTGAGGAAAATCTTCATCTGGCGGTGAAGTCAATCGAAGGAAGAGATGTGGATCTGGCCGCCCGCGTGGTAGGTGCGGACCGGGAGATCGATGAAATGGAAGTGGAGGTGGAGGAGGAATGCTTGAAAATCATGGCCCTCCACCAGCCGGTTGCCGTGGATCTCCGGTTTCTCGCAGCGGTCATCAAAATTAACAACGACCTTGAAAGGATCGGGGACGAAGCAGTCAATATCGCGGAAAGGGTGATTTATCTTGCATCCCGTTCTCCGGTTCCCATCGATATTGAATATGTCACGATGGCCGAAAAGACTCAAAGGATGCTCAAAGACAGCCTGGATTCATTGGTGAACCTGGATGCGGACCTGGCTTACAAGGTGATTTTGAAGGATGACGAGGTGGACACCTTGAACAGGGAAATCATCGACAAGGTAATAGAAACAGGCCACCATCACCCGGAGCATGTAGGGCCATTGATCAGCCATGTCTCCATCTCGCGATACCTGGAGCGGATCGCCGATCACGCCACGAATATCGCCGAGGAGGTCATCTACATGATCGAGGGCGAAATCCCCCGGCACAGAAGTTTCGAGTGGTAGAAGCTTCAACCGGTGTCATCCACGGGCAGCAGGGTCGAAAATATGCTGCCTTTGCCGGGGGAGCTTTCCACCGTTATCCGCCCGCCATGGGCCTGAACAATATGTTTTACGATTGCAAGCCCCAGGCCCGTGCCCCCCTGGTCCCTGCTGCGGGCCTTGTCAACCCGGTAGAAGCGTTCGAAGATCCGGTCAAGATGCTCTTTGCGGATTCCGTAGCCCTGGTCCGAAACAGAAATCTTCACGGAACCCTGTTCCGCCGATGCATTTATATGGATTGAGCGGTTCGGAGCGCTGTACTTGACGGCATTGTCCAGAAGGTTGGCCAGGGCCTGTTCCATAAGGAAGGGGTCCATCGGAAACGCGAGATCCGAAGGGCAGCTTATTTCGATTGCGATGGCCTTTTCCTCAGCTTGGGGGGTAGACAGCTGAACGGCGGTTTCAATGACTTCATGCAGCTCCCGCCGGCTGAGTTCCACCCGGGTAATGTTTTCCCCCTGCTCGATCCTGGCAAGGGTCAGCAGATCGTCGATCAAGGCTCCCAGGCGGTTGACGTGCCGGTCAATAATTTTAAGAAAACGCTCGGCATCGACTCGATTATCGAGTCCCCCGTCGAGGAGGGCTTCCACAAACCCCTTGACGGCCGTGATCGGCGTTTTTAGTTCGTGGGAAACATTGGCCACGAAATCCCTGCGGACCCGCTCGAGCCTTCTAAGGTCCGACACATCGTTCAGAACGATCAAAGCCCCGATTTTGACCCCTGCGCTATCCTGCAGTTCGGTGCCATGGGCCTCCACCACCCGTCCGCCTGCCCCCAGCGTGATTTCCACCGGGGACGTCCCTGTTCCACCCAGCACGCCGTCGATATGATTTTGAAGCAACGTGTTGCGGGTTACTTCCTGGATGCTTCTTCCCAGCAGGTTCGTCCCGCGCCTCTCCAGCATCTTTTCCGCGGCCTGGTTTGCGGTGATCACCCGCTTTTCATTGTCCACCGCGATGACCCCTTCAGCCATGCTCGAAAGGATGGCGTTGATCCGGTTCCGCTGTCCGGTGATGGTGTCGATCCGTTCGCGGAGTTCCAGAGCCATCTTTTTCATGGAGCTGCTGAGGTCCCTGATTTCGGCGCAGCCCTCCACCGGGAAAGTTTTACCGAAATCGCCTTTGGCCAAATGTTCGGCGCACTTCCGGATATCTTCGAGCGGGCGGGTGATCTTTCTGGAAGCGAGGAATCCCACAAACGCGACGGCCAGAGCAAAGAAGGCTCCGGCCAAAATTATCCTTCGCCGGACCTGGTTGATGGCCTCGTCCACCCCGTCGATCGCGATGGCCGTTCTCACCACGGCCGCAGGAGCCCCCCCAAGCCCAACCGGTACCGCCACGTACATAAGATTCTTCCCCAGGGTTGTGCTGCCACGGATCGAGATGCCCAGGCCTGATGAAAGGGCCGCCCTGAACTCGGGCCTGTCTACATGGTTTTCCATGTCTTCGGGGTCTTCTTTGGAATCTCCGACGACCCTGCCGGATGGGAGAATGACGGTGATCCGGGTGGAAGCGCCCGCTCCTATGTTCGAACAGAGCCGGCGGATGCCTTCCTCGTCCAGGGGATCCAGGAGAAGGCTTACCTGGGGGGAGACAAGCGCTGCCCGGGCTTGCAGATCGGCCGAAGTGCGGTCCAGGAAGAAGTCTTTGAGATTGCTCGATGCATACCAGGTGGCACCCGCAACCGCGGCAAAAACAAGGAAAAGATAGGAGGGGTACAGTTGCCGGATCAATTTTTTCGGAGGGGACATGGCTACTCCTTGAAACGATACCCCACACCGCGGACCGTTTCGATACGGCTTCCGGCGTCTCCGAGCTTTTTTCTCAGCCCTGCCACCTGGACGTCCACCGAACGGTCGGTGACGAAATAATCGGCTCCCTTGACGGCATCCACGATCTGGCTTCTGGTAAACACCCACCCCGGCCTCCGGGCCAGGTAGGTGAGGATCCCGAACTCGGTGAGCGTAAGATTGATCTCCCGGCCCCGGGAGAAAACCTGGTGACGGCCCGGATGGATAACCAGGTCCTCAAAGCGAATCACATCCGGGCTTTCGGCTTCGGCTGCCCGGCCTCTCCGCAGCACCGCCCGGACCCTGGCTGTCAGCACCCTGGGGCTGAAGGGCTTGGTGACGTAGTCGTCGGCGCCCAGTTCGAGCCCGGCCACGATGTCGGCTTCTTCCCCTTTGGCGGTAAGCATGATAATCGGGATGGAACGTGTGTGGGGATCGCTCTTGAGCACCCGGGTGACTTCCAGGCCGTCCATCCCCGGAAGCATGAGGTCCAGCACCAGGATGTCCGGGGCGTTTTCCTTCGCAGAGGAGACCGCCTTCTCTCCCGTGTCTGCGCAGTGGACGCTGTAGCCTTCACGGGCTAGCGAGTATCGGAGGAGTTCCAGGATGTCCTCCTCGTCGTCCACCACCAGAATTTTTTCGTTGGCCATGAATGCACCTTTTTAAAATAGGGAACTAAAGGATTAAAAAATTATGAGCGGGTATTTTCGTCAAGGAATATTAGCACCCGGTTAGGAATGTGTAAAGTTTACGTGAACCCTGATCCACCTTTGGTATTTCTCATGGAGAAATTAGATGGTGGATTCAGGTGAAAGGCGTGCAGGGGAGGCGGGATCGAGCAGGTAAGGTTTACAAAATTGAATTTTCAGGCTTCTGCCTGTTGTATTCCGCAGCCGAATTCATCCGGGTCGGCGTTGGTTTGGAGCCACGAAAGAATTTTGAGGGTGGCTTCCTTGTTCACGAAAGGGGAAATCAGTCGAAAGCCTCCGTCCGGTGCGCCCCTTTCATAGATAAAAAGGACGGTTTTTGGCACCGGCGCCAATAGGATCGGGAAATTGCATTGATTGATGTTGAGAACCGAGAGGGCTCTTTCTACATGTCTTCCATTGTCCATCTTTTTTCTCCTTTTTGGCCACGGCGGATCCGCGGCATTTATTTTCGTTCCTTCTGTCGTCATGCATATTGGACTCTCTTTTTGTTCGGAAAATATTCAAATTGCTTTAATTTTAAGTAATGGTCGTCCGGTATTTCCAAATGGAATTTACCCCACGACACGCTCCAGGTTGATGCCGATGTTTTATCTGGGTCTTCCATATATTGATCCATTTTTGGTATATGTTATGCCGTGTATAACGTGTATAATTGGTAGAGAAGCGCAGGAAAAAATCGATATTTTATGAAATTGCTCGTTTTTCCATTTATTTATGAGGAAGGATAAATGAACATAGAGACCAAGGTTGAGAATTACTTGCAGGAACGCTTTGGTATGGAGACCCGGCTGATATCCATGGAACCTCTTGGCGAGGGGGTGCATGG
>DSCZ01000070.1 GCA_011048855.1 Desulfobacteraceae bacterium
CCTGGTCGTAGCCGGGAACCCAGGTGAACAGCTGGTTTGCCGGGTCGAAGGAAGCTCCCCTGGGCAGATCGGAAGCAACACCGTAGCTGAGCATATCCCCGTCGAGGTCGCCTGCCGCCACGGTGAGCTGCATCCCCGTCCCCTCGTAGGTAAGCATCGGGCGAATAGGCACGAAGACCGGAGCCCGGTTGGTGTTCGTCACCGTTATCGTTACATCTTCGCTGCTGGACTTCATACCGTCCGTGGCTGTGAACCGGACCTTGTGGGTCCCCGCCTGGGTAAAGCCGGGAGTCCAGAAGAACACACCCGTCAGGATGTCGAAGGTCGCACCTCGAGGAAGCGAGACCGCCCTGTAGCTGACGGCATCACCATCAGGGTCGGTTCCCCGTATCGTGAACGTAAGATCATCACCCTCGGCAACGGTCTTTGCACCTACAGGCAAAAGCATCGGGGCTGAATTCGCCGCCCGTACCGTTATCGTAAAAACACGAGAAGAAGTCGCCGAAAGAGCCTGGTCGCCGTTTCCGCTGTCGGTTACATTCAACCTGACGGTATGGACGCCTGTGTTTTCGGCATCCGGAGTCCAACGAAAATAGGCTTTTCCATAAATGGCCGAATCCGTGAAGGACGCACCGCTGGGAAGCCCCGACAGCCCGGTACCATCGCCCGCCCAATACAACAACGGGTCTTCATCCGGATCGGTAACCAACACCTCGAACGCCAGCTCCTCGCCGACCACGGCCACCCGATCCGGCTGAACCGCCATGACAGGAACCGCATTCCGGGCCGTCACGCTCAGGACGAAGGACTCTTCAGATGAAAGAGCCGCCTTGGGGTACCCGTTGCCGTCGTCGGTGGCCCTCACTGTGATGGTGTAATCCCCCCTCTGGGAGGTCAAGGTCGGGGATACGGTGATCATGCCCGTCCCGTCCCCGTTGTCTGTAAAAACAGCGAAGGAGGGAAGATTAAAAGCCGTCAAAGTTGGGGGAGCGCCGTCCGGATCGAAAGCGGATACAGGAATGTTCAAAATATTCTGCTGTCCTTCCACCACGGGTAGGCTGCGATTCTCGATATGTTCCACCACCGGTGCGGCGTTTGCATCCCGCACGGTGATATGCAGGACTGTTTCATCGCTCGTAGGCACACCGGTACCGTCTCCGTCGTCGGTCACCTTGAACGGGATGGCATAGCTGCCCGACTGGTGGTAGCCCGGAGTCCAACGGAATATCTGGGTCCCGGGCGTAAAGGCCGCTCCTTCCGGAAGGGGGCCATACTCCCACAACAGCTGCGGCAGAAGGACATCGGCGTCAACGGTACCGTCATCGAGCATCATGCCGATGCCAAGCGGATTGTCAGGGTCTTTTGCTGTTATCTGAACCGTGATGGTCTGCCCTTCGTAGATCTCCCACCGGTCGACGTCTTCGAAGGCCACCGGGCCGTTTACATTGAGCACCGTGAAAACGGCCGTCCTGGAGTGGGTGGCCCGCCCGTCGCTCACCGTAAAAGCAACCTCATAGGCGCCATGTTCATCGTAGCCCGGGGTCCATGTGAAAACACCTGTCAACGGGTGCAGCCAGGCGCTCCTCGGAAGACCCACGGCCCCGAAAGTCAAGGGGTCTCCATCGGGGTCCTCGGCCTGCAGGCGGATCTCTATCTGCTGGCCTTCCTCCAACGTTCGATCCATAACCGGGTCGAGAATTGGAGGCTGGTTCAAATCGGCCACGGTAATGCCGAAACCTCTCCAGACTATGTTTACACCATCAGAGGCATATATCCGCACATCCTTGTAGATGCCGGCCGAGGAACCGTCCGTCTGCCATCTGAGCATACGGGCGGCGGGGTCGAACACTGCACCGGCAGGGAGTTTCTCCGCCCAGTAGAACAAGGATTTATGATTATCGACAGATGCTCCAACCGGAATCTCCAGCAGGTCTCCTTCTACAAGATATTGATCGGGGATGGGAAGCATCACCGGGGGAGCATCTACACCAGCGACGCTCACGACCCAGGCTTGTGCCGCACTGCCGCCCCGTTCATCGAACACTCTGACGCGAAACTTCGTTGCTGCATCGGCACCCGGCCCGGGAGTCCATGTTAGAAGCCCCGATGCCGCATCGAGCACGGCACCCGCCGGCCCTTCGATCAACAGGAACGACACATCGGAGCCTTCAGGATCTTCGGCCACAACCAGATATGAATACTCTGAGCCGGCCTGTGCGCTCACCGGAGCGGAGGAAGTTACGACCGGGTCCTCGTTCACGCCAACATCCACCGTAAGGCGGGTGATCAGATGGAAGGCCAGAAAATCAGGGTTATGTATGGCCAATGTGCGTATTTCCGTCGCCTGACCAGGTTCGATCACCCCGCCCTCTACCACCAGATCCACATAAGGATGGCCATCGTCGGTCACACCGTCGGCATCGATCAAGCTCGTTGAGCTTCCGTTCAAACCGGTAAAAATCAGCCTGTAAGGTGCGATAATGTCAAAATCAAAGGAATTTACGAGCACCGCCTCGAATGAAACCACCATCCGCCCAAGATCGAAGCGGGTGGCCGAAAACTTCGGTTTAAGGGACGCGGTCACATCCGTGATCACCGTGAACCCGGTCTGGTAGCCTTCCTGGAGAGACAACCCAAGTTCGCTCTTAACACCGGATTTGACCCTGAATTCATATTCACCGGGCGGTAGAGGTTCAAAGAGGACCGAAACCGTTCGGTTGGCGTCGTCATAGACAACACCGGAAACGGGAACAACAACGCCCGTCAACGAGTTTACAAGCTGGTAGGCTTCGGGGTCGGTCACCGAACCCTGGACCTCTCCGCCGTCCCACATGTCCACATCGAAGCGAACCGTAGCGGAAGTCACAACGGGTATCAGGTTTACACCGTCCGATGGAGTCATCGCCGTGACCAGCGGCGGGGTAACCGGGAAAAAGACATCCACCTGATCGGACTGGGTTACCAAAAGCCTCCCGTCCGGGGCCACATGCAGAAAACCTCCCCTGCTCCCACCCTCGGCCGCTTTCACGAAGCGGTGGGTCACCATGTCCACCATCGTGAGGAACCCTTCCTCACCGTGAGAGAGAAAGAGCAGATTCTCCAGAGGCGTTCCTGCAAGCCCGAATGCCAGCCCCAGGGCCGGCGCAGGGGGGATCAGGAATATCTCGGCGTTACCCCTCGCATCGAACCGCAGCACGTGGCCGTCCCGGGGCCAGGCTGTACCGTACAGAGTTCCAGCCGAGGAAAACGCCAGGCTGTGCACGCGGGTGCTCGAAAAATCGCGAAACGTTCCGGCGACCGGATCGAACACAGACACCCCCGAAGCGGTTGCGCAGTAGATATCCCCGCTTGTCGGGTGGAGGGCTATACCGGGCCCGATGCCGTCTCCGAAACGCTCCATGATCCGGCCGCTCACGGGATCGAGCCTTACTATGGGTCCACCCCCGGTGCTTGCCCAGAGAAGACCTTGGCTGTCAAAGAGCATCTGGAAAATAGGCACATCCAGCGTGGCGGCGGAGGCTCCAGCCGAACCTCCCGCGGGAGAGACCCTCCAGAGTTGATTCCGTCCCGATCCGCCGCTCACCCAGGCGTAGGAGCCGTCCGGGGCGGATACAACCGAAACGGGTCCTATCCCGGCCCCGGACTGGGGTACATTGGTAAAGAAAGCCGAAGCTGTAAACGGATCGAACACCGATGAGAAACCGGACGGGATCCCTCCTGCAAGCCCGCCGGGAATTCCCTGGAGCGCCTCGATGAAAAGCGTATTGGTCAAAGGAACTTCGGGGGCTTTGATCAGGGTTCGCCTCGACTCGGAAATCAACTGGCCCGCAGTCGGTGCGGTCCCCAGGTTTACACCAGGGTTGTAAGGAGGTAACGTCACACCCTCGGGTGCCGTCTCCACGTTGCCTGCATTGTCGGCGGCAAGGACCACGAACTCCGCGGTTGACCCTGCCGGAGCCTCGTAAGTAACCGATGTTTCGGTTATACGCCGTTTAAATGTCTGCCAGACCCCCCCGTCCACACTCACATACACGGAGTAGTCCTTGACACCGGAGCCTTCGGCGTCGTCTTCGGCGGCGAAGGTCAGCCGGTACGTGGTCCGGCCGGTTGCACCAACGCCCAGGTTCTGAACCTGGTAGGATGTGACAGGCGCCGTCATGTCGAGCGTCGCTCTATGGGTGCCGGTATCCTTTGGAGTGCCTCCGTCGTAGGTTACCCGGGCGGAAGCGGTGATCTCGGTTCCCGTTGTCAGGGAAACGCCTTCAGTGTAATCCGGCCACGGCTTGATCGTGTAGATGACTTTCCCCGCCTGGGAACCGTCCTTGTTGGGTGCCAGGAGACCCCTGTCCGGGTCTTCGATCACCAGCCCGGTCTCCGGGTCCAGGGCGGTGAAGGTCCAGAGGGCGATACCGCTCATGACGTCTACACCCGCAGTCACCCGGAGCACGAAGCCCAGCTCGTCAACAAAGTCGAAATCGCCGCTGAACGAAGCCCTGTAATCCGGCAGGTGCACCTGGATGTCACCCAGGAAAATATCCCCGAGGAGGAAGCTCCGTACATCCAGGTTTTCGTCAATCTCCTGCTGTATCCGGATGCGCTTCACGTATTCGGTGGCGTCGGCCGGGTTCTCGAAGGATATCGTGTATGGCAGATAAGTGCCGGCGGGGACGAAGTTCGCCTGGCCATAGCCGGTGGGGCCGATCATCCTGACGGCGTCGGATCTCTCCCCCGCGATCCCGAAAAAGTCCTGAAGGTTGGGGTCCTTCACCTCGGCCTTGTCCGTTCCGATCCCGATGCCGGCCTGAACCCAGAAAGCTTCGAAATGAGTCTCGTGTGTGAGCCCCAGGTCGAAATCCTCACGGTTCGGCAGGGTGTCAACAGGGAAGCGGGCGTCCGGGTCGTGCCCGTACCATTCCCGTACCTTGGCGAAGAACCCGACAAGGTTCCCCTCGCGAATGATGTCCCCTCCGGTATCGATACCGAGAAGCCCGACCGTCATGATGGAGGCGAGACTCGAAATCTGCGGCAGCAGGTGCACCTCGGGCGGTACATCCTCGGGTCTAAGCTGTCCGGACTGCTCGAGGCCTTTGAGATACAACGCACCCCAGACCCGGGAGTCGGCTGCGGCCTCCACAAGCACCCTCGGGGCTGTCGCGTCGTCCAGGATGGCATTGCGCAGCCTTTCTGCAACCCCCAGTTGATACTCCACATACTCGGCCACCGTCATCGGGGTCGCTGCAGCAGCGATGTAGAACTTGAATGCGAATTCTTCATATTCCCACTGGGGATCGACAAACTGGTCACGGAGATCCCTCAGGGCATCGGGGTGTTTCACGAGCACGTCACGCATTTCCGGGTAGAGGTCCGCCGTGAAGGTGAGCCCCATGTAACCCCTGTTGATGAAGTCGAACGTGAAGCCGGGTGCCATAAGCATCCCGTTGAGGTTGAAGATGCTGTCGAGATCGGCCCAGGGCACACCGTCAAGCTCGGGGTTCCCGGAAAGGTTCGTGCGGAAGATCAGGCGATCCCCCACCGGCCAGACTTCTTCTTCCCCGGCGTACCACTCCCCTTCATCGCTCATCTTGGTCTGAACATACTCGTACCAATCCTGATCGTTTAAAACGAACGGCATGCTGAACTCGAAGTGCACGTAGGGCATGTCTACATTCGTAAGGCTGTAGACCCCGAAACCGTACCAGCCCACGTCTCCGTACTCGAGCTCCCCGGGCCCGCCAAGCCCCACTGTGAGAGAGAACGGCTGCGCATCCTCCACAAGATACCGATAGGGAAGCCTGGCCTTCGAGCCGTCCGGATTGATGACTTCCACGTCGTAAAGCCCATGGGGGGCGCCTTCCAGATCGAAGACCGCAACTATCCGCGTGGAGTTCACAATCTGGTAGTTAACGGCCTCGAATTCGGCTATCTGGGGTCTCACAAGCTTCAGGATGGCACTCTGGGAGAATTTAGCACCCCGCACTTCCACAGTCACATACCTGGAATCCCCCCCCCGATCCGGACTCACTTCGCGGATGCAGAACGGAAGCAGCTCCGCCTTCACTGTAATCCCCGAAGTTACAGGCACCCCCGCCGAATCCACATCCCTTGCGGCATCCTGCCAGCCGGCGCTCCGTACGAGAATGTAGTATGTGCCGGCCTCGGTCAACGGCACAGTGGCCGTCTGATCGCTCCACAGGTGCCCCTCGAAGGCCGCATCGTAGTAAATTGAATTGGGCAGCCCCTCGTGACGGATGTAGAGTTCGTTGGCGATGGACTTATCCTCGGCGGACAGCGTAACTTCCAGGGTTTCTCCAAAAGGAACCGTGACCTGGTAAAGCCTTTCTTTTCCAACGATCAGCACATCTTCGTGGGGCAGGCCCATCTGGAGTTCGGGCACCTCCACGCTGATGGTGTCGCTGCTCGCGAGTTTGTTGTTATAGGTCTTCGCTCCTTCGTTTACGTCGTCATAAATGTCCGTCCGCACGATCACGCGATAGTCACCCGGCAGCACGGTGGGCAGTTCGGCTGTCAGGGTGGCGGTGTATTCTTCGCCGGGAGCCAGATCACGGAAAATGGGACGCATCTTTCCGGGCCGGTCGGGATCCGGCTCCATTTCCACGCGCCCGATCAACTTGTCCCCAAGGTCCCAGATCGCGTCATCGGAAATAAAGAGGGAATCCGCCCAATAACCTTTGGCGTTCACCGACTCGTCCACATTTTTCACCGTGTAGCTCACGGTTATGGTGCCGGCGGCATCGGCGGAAGCAGGAACAGTGACTTCCTGAACCGCGAGATCCGTAGGCGGCCCGGAGACGATCTGAACGATCCACCTCTGATCGTTGACGTCGGAGGGATTATAGGCGTTGTTGCCCTCGCTCGGGCCCTCATAAACGAACCCGTACGGATGTGTCTGGTTTGGAACGTCTGTGAGCACGATGATGTAGTAAGTGCCGAGAAGGCCCCTGGGAGCCCTGAAAGACGAAGTAACCGTGTAGCTGTCGCCTTCCTCGCCGGCGGCCGCCAGTGCCCCTTTATGAGTTACCTGGCCCACGAAGTGGTCACTCTTGACATCCAGGAACTTGTCCCTTGAAAGGAAGATGTAATCGGACCAGGCATTCTGCCTGTCGGGAACCGCCCCGGACGAGAGGTTGCTCACTGTGTAGGTAACCTCGAAAACACCTCCAGTGATCACCTGGTCGGGGGCAACACCCTCGCTCCCGGTGAAATGAACTTCGGTGACCTGCAGGTCGGGAAGATCCACAAGAGTCACCGAGATGGGGCTCGCGATTATGTTGTTTGCCTCGTCTGCAAACTCCTTCACACGGCCCATGAGGTTCCACTCTGAAACAGGCAATGGAGCCTGGATTCGATACACCCCCACGGTCTGTGGATAGGGCATCGCTTTGTAGAAATCCGGGCTCACGCCATACGGGGAGTCGATGTAAACCAGCAGGTAAAAATCACCCTCGATGTCGTCCGGTAGTCTTACGGTCGTGGATACATCGTAACTTTCACCCGCATCGAGCACTCCCCTGTGACGAACCTCCCCTATCATGAGGTCGTAGAGATCGATGCTGCCGTCCCGGCTTATGTAGACGCGGTCGAACCAGAAATCGGTTCTCGTGGCCCAGGTGCCGGCGTTGGTAACCGTCCAGGATATGTCGATCAACTCGCCGCTGTAAACCTCGCCGGGGATCACCAGGGAACCGGGTTCAACCCTGAGATCCGGCTCCCTGTAAACCACACTCATTTCTGCGGAACCTGTGTTGTTGAGCCTGTTGACAGCCGGATCACCCTCATAGACACGGTTTTTCACCTTGCTCGGCCAATCCGGGAAAGCCGCCTTGGTGAGCCCGTCAATGCCTCCCGAACGACTTTCGGACTCGGGATTCCTGTCCGTGAACACATGAACGTATCGCCGGCCTTCGGCCCCCAGCGGGAGCGTAACCGACGCGGTCGCAGTGTATGAAGCCCCGGCCTGGAGCGGGCTTAGAGTAGAATCCCCTCCCAGGTGGGGGGAAACATAAACCACCGAGGCAACCAGCTGGGCACGGCTGAAAATGAAGTCAGGGTCCGGGGACACATAAACGTAGTCGGTCCAACGTTCTGTACCGTGATATACATCGGACCCTCCCACATTGGTAACGGTCCACGAGATATCGACTGTCTCGCCCGAATAGGCTGTCTCCGGAATACTGACCGAGGTCACTTCGAGGTCGGCTGGAATAGGTGTTATTACCGAGGGAACCGCCCTGTCGTTGTTGTCAGTGAACGGACCTTCCCAGACCATCCTCATTTCTACATTATCTTCACCCCACAAAATCCATCTAAGATCAGATTTGCTTAATTTATCTATCTTAGCATATACTTCTGAAACGGACATCGTTTCCAGGTCACCAATGCCGGCTTTTATGCGGTCCGTCACAGCCGCCATTTCCATCAGCAGTTCCTCCTCGTCGGTGAGGAGAATTTGGGGGTCGACGTTAGTCTCGACAATGAAAAATTTTCCGGAAGCGGTCGGTGGGAGTGTGAATTCCAGTGTTCTGGTATAACTCTGCCCCCTCTGGAGCGCACCTTCGTGCAGAAGTCCGAACACCAGGGTCTTTTTGGTGCCTTCCGCATCCTCCGCTACATAGACGGCATCGGCCCAGCGATCCAGATCCGTTACGTTGGAACCGTTGTTGGCCACGGTCCAGCTGATGGTGACCTTCTCCCCGCCCTCGGCTGTGGCCGGCGCGACTACGTTCGTAACCTCGAGGTCCGCCGGTGGCGTGTATAGGACCGTAAGGGGCTCGGAGGCGGTTTTGTAATTGTTGTTATCGACCGCATTGGGGTCGTCCGGGTTGATGTTCACATCGAAAGTAAGTTCAAACACCTGGTTCCACGAATCGGTGTAAACCATGATTTCGTAGACACCCTGGATATGCTTCGGTATCGTCCCGGTGACGGTGCCTTCGTAATACTGCCCTACTTCAAGGGCGCCTGTGTGGTTCGCTGAGCCGATCCGAAAATCGGTGGCACCGCCTGGTTTGGTTTTATCTGCGGTGAGCCACAGAGAGTCCGTCCAGCTTGCGGGGAATGTGACTCCTGCGCCCTTGTTGGTAACCCTGTAGTTGACGGTGATCTCGCTCCCGTCAAATACTTCCGTGGGACCGGCCACGTGAGAGACGACCAGGTCGGGCGGAGGCACGGGCTGAGAATCTATCGTGATGGGACGTGCCATCACATTGTTGCCCTCATAAGGGAATTCATCCACCGAATTGGAGGCGTCCACCTTGACGATTATATACATGGGACCCTGTGCGGCCTGTGGAATCCGGTAGTGCCCGTAGGAACCGTACTGTTCGGCCACCATCAAGGCTGAGCCGTTCGGCTCCCATCCGAGCAGCTTGTCCCCACCGTCGAACTTGTTGTCGAGCGACAGGTAGACTCCGTCGAACCATCGGCTGCCGCCTGTGGGGGTGGCTGAACCACCCAAATTGGCGACCACCCACTCCACATCCACCACCGCCCCGGATGTAACCGTGGCCGGAATGTTCATCGAGACCACCTGGAGGTCCGGCCGGCTCTTCAGCTGGATCGTGATATCGGAGCCCTCATCGTCGTTATTGCTTCTGTCCGGATCAATTACCACCCCGGCGGCGTCCGTCCGGACAAATAACTCATACACCCCCTGTATGTGGACCGGCAGGCGGAAATTCTCTGTCCGCTCGTAACTGAACCCTGCTCCCACCGTCTGGCTCATGGTGAAGCTGCCGATCCTGACGGCCTTGCTGCGATCCCCGTTCGGTGCGATGTAGATGCTGTCCGTCCAGGGCCCGTTTACCTCGTTCGGACCGTTGTTCACCACTCTCCAGGTCACATCCACGGCGTCTCCATCGGAAGCGGAAGCAGGAGCTGAAACGCTTACGATCTCCAGATCGCTCATCGGCGGTACCGTGTAGGTGACCTCCACCGGAACAGGTTCCGAAAGATTGTTCCCGGTATATATAAACTCATAGGGTCCCGAGGCGGCCGCAGCTTTTACGAACAGGTACCGAGCGACGGTGCTTTCAACCTGCGCCTTCATATCGATGGGGATGATCACCTCAACCGTTCGTGAGTAGAAATCCCCCGGCGCCAGGTTTCCCACGCGGCTCGACCGGCTCAGAAGCACGGCTCCGGTCCCTTCGGGGTTGTCAGCCAGATAGATGTCGTCGAACCACTCGGGTTTGGAAGTCTGCCCGATCCCATCATTCGCAGCCGACCAGGTTACGAGGAAAGGGACGCCGGTGGTCAAATTCCCGGACACATCCACCGACGAAACAACCATGTCCGCATAGGGTCTGGGCATGATGTCAACGAAGTGGTCGGGGGAACCGACGTTCGGGCCTATATTGGTATGCTCATAGACGGCGTCCTCGGCATCGACGACCACGAACAATGTGAAATGCCCTTCGGTCGCCGCTGCAAGCTGTATTACTTCGGTGCGGGTGTAGCTTGTCCCCACCGGCATCAGACCCTGGTGAAGGAAGCTCCCCACAATCCTGTCGTCAGAGTTTCCCAGGACCCCGTCCCTCGAAAGTATCACTCGATCCACCCAGGTATCCACCGGCCCGGTTCCCGTCCCCTGGTTGGCAACGGTCCAGGAA
>DSCZ01000613.1 GCA_011048855.1 Desulfobacteraceae bacterium
GCAGACGGTCGAAGAAATGTTCCTCGATCAGGTGGTGCCTGGCGGATGCCTGCCGCCTTCCTTTTCCGGACGACTGCTTTGATGCAGTGCTTTCGGGTTACCTGGTCAGAAACGTCATTGACGTTATGGCTGCATTCAGGGAGCAAATGCGGGTCGTGAAACCCGGGGGGAGGGTGGTTTGCCTCGAAACCTGCCCGCCGGAGCCTGGTTTAAAGGGGTTTGCAGTCAAAATTTATACTTCTTTCGTTATTCCGATGGTAGGAAGGATTATCAGCGGAGATACGAGCGCCTACCGATATCTTCATGAAAGTACGGGATGTTTTATGGAACCGGACCGCCTGGCATTGGTGATCGGGCAGAGTGGTCTCGACCATTTGTTTTTTCGAAGGTTCATGTTGGGGACCCAGGCGGTGCATGTAGCGCAGAAGAGAAAAAATTTTTTGTTGTGATAAGCCGTCGATCGCGTTATGTTAAGTCATTGCGTGATCAGGAAATACTAGGTTTTTTCTGTTTGAACATTTAATCGAGGAGGCTTTGATATGGAGATCAGGTGTTTAGGAGTTGTCGGCGCGGGACAGATGGGTTCGGGTATCGCCCAGGTGGCGGCCGCCAGCGGACTTACCGTTGTTATGAACGACATTCGCGACGAACTGGTCGAGAAGGGGTTTGAGGCGATCGACAAAAGCCTGGCACGTATGGTCAAGAAGGAGAAACTCACCGAGGACGAAAAGGCTTCGATTCTTGGACGCGTAGAGGGATCTACATCGCTGGGTGATATGTCTAAGGCGGATTTCGTTGTTGAAGCCGCGACTGAGCGGGTGGACCTGAAACTGGATATTTTCAGAAATCTCGATGTGACGTGCAGGCCGGAGGTCATTCTTTCATCCAACACGTCATCCATTTCGATCACTAAGATAGCCGGGGTGACCGAGTGGGGGGACAGGGTTATCGGGATGCATTTCATGAATCCGGTGCCGTTGATGAAACTGGTGGAAATAATCAGGGGCCTCCAGACTTCCGACGAGACCACTGAGGCCACCCGGCAGCTTTCCGTAAAGATGGGCAAGACCCCGGTCGATGCAAACGATTTCCCCGGGTTTATCAGCAATAGAATACTGATACCGATGATCAACGAGGCGGTTTACGCGCTTATGGAAGGTGTCGGCAAGGCTGCGGACATCGACGAAGTAATGAAGCTGGGGATGAACCATCCCATGGGCCCTCTTGCTCTTGCGGATTTAATAGGACTCGACACCTGCCTGGCGATCATGGAGGTGCTCCATGAGGGATTGGGAGACGCGAAATATCGGCCGTGCCCCCTGCTGCGGAAATATGTTGATGCAGGCTGGCTCGGAAGAAAAACCGGAAGAGGTTTTTATTCTTATTGAACCAATCCGGATCCGCACGGTCCCCGCAAGAGATTTGCAGCGCGGAGGCTGTGCGGGCCAGAGTTTGGTTTGAAAAATTTCCTATTTTGTAGTATATTCGCAAGTTAGTGTCCATCCGGAAATACCGGGTGGCACTAGTGAAGTTTCCAGATCGGAAATGAGGGATTTTGCCCAAGATCAAGGAGAACAAGGGCTTGCGCGGAGACGTACTGGAGTACGTCGCACAAGAAAGCCCGCAGTTTGACGCAGAGATTGGGCAAAAGGACCATTTCCGGATGGAAGCGAGTTATATAAAGCCTCCAACCATCCACCGGGGGATTAAACGCATATCCGAGGGGAGGGAACTGTCATGGCAAAAATTCTCATTATCGACGATGAAGAACATATAAGATACCTGTACTCCGAAGAGCTCACCGAGGAAGGTTACGACGTGATCACCGCGGAAAACGGCTATAGGCTGCTGGAGAGGATCGAAGAAGAGAAACCTGACCTGGTCGTTCTCGATATAAAGATGGTGGATTATAACGGGCTGGATTTGCTGCAGGACATCAGAAACAAGTTCTACGATCTTCCGGTTGTCCTCTGCACGGCTTACGATACCTTTAAAGAAGACATGAAATCCATTGCGGCCGATTTCTATGTAATCAAATCATTCGATTTAACGGAACTCAAAAATAAAATCCAGATGGCCCTGGAGTCCAAGTCTCAGGACGCATGATTTTTTAAGCCCTTCAAGTCCCGTCAAGGTACATTCGGTTCAGCATTTGAATCTTATTTGTGGTATTTCTCGTTGCGCATTATCGTAAAAGCCCGGTAAAGCTGTTCCAGCAAAATCAGGCGACTCATTTCGTGGGTTAATGTAAACGGGGAGATGGAAAGAGTTTCGTTGCCTCGCCGGTGAATGCTTTCGCCGACTCCAAGCGGTCCTCCAATGACGAAGGTAAGAGGATCTTTTTCACGGCACAGACTCTCCAGATGCCGAGCGAAACTTTCCGAGTCCATGGCCGTGCCTTCCCTGCAGAGCACGATCAAATGATCGCATTCTCCGATTCTGGCGGAAAGCGCTTCGGCTTCCCTGTTCACGATATCTTCCCTTTTACTCCGCGCCCCTATCCGCCGTCCTTTGACTTCCACCCATTCCACCGGAACATACCGGCGCAGGCGCTTGAGGTAGAAACCTTCCCCTTCCATCAAGAAGGCCGCCCTGGTGCGTTCTACAACTATAATCCTTAGTCTGGGCAACGGTTACAGATCCCCTGGTCAATGCCTTACAATTTCGGCGTCAGCTTGAGAAGCCCGGCGACTTTGTCGGCGGTGGCTTTCACGAATTCACGCAGAAGCTCTCCGTCAAGCGGGGAATCGGGGGTCGGATAGGCTTTCAACCCCGCCGGAACAATGTCCACGGGTTCGTTTTTCAGCGTGATATCAGGTTTGACTTCAAAAGCCGGATCGAACCGGTCGCTGAAATACATATCCTGGAACGTGGCGAACTTGAGCGCATGGGCCGTGGAGTCGAGCACCGCTGTATCCTTTGCGTCGATGATGCCGCGGCTGCAGGCGGCCTCAAGCCCGGCCATCGATTCACCGCCCTGGGTGCAGACGATGTTGCCGTTTCGATTTGCTGTTATCATCGAATCCATTATCTCCTGCTCGGTGACCTGCACGACGAAAACCCTGCGCTTCCCGGCGAGCCTGTTATATTCCTCCGCCAGTTTGACCACACGGGGCATCGAAACGGGGTTTCCTATCATGGCTGCCTGGGCTACGCTGGGTTTGACGGAGACGGGTTTGAAGACCCTCTCCGGATTGTCGTCGGAATAATAACGGAAAACAGGGTCTGCATGGGATGACTGCACACCTACTATTTTCGGGAGTTCATCGATGAGTCCGGCCCCGTAAAATTTAATAAAACCGCTCATGATCGCCGTGATATTTCCGGCGTTTCCTATTGGAACCAGGATGGCTTTGTCTCCGACCTCATAGTCGAAATCCTGGCATAATTCATAAGAAAAGGATTCCTGCCCCAGAATACGCCAGCTGTTTTTCGAATTGAGCAGGGCCACGTGATAGGTCTCAGCCAGCTCTTCGACGACTTTCATGCAATCATCGAACACGCCCGGTATCTGGATTACGACGGCTCCGCTTCCGAGAGGCTGCGAGAGTTGCTGGGGGGTTACTTTGCCTTTCGGCAGGAGTACTGCAGAGGCTACCGAATTTTCGAGGTAAGCCGCATAAAGGGCCGCAGAGGCTGAAGTGTCTCCGGTCGATGCGCAAATGGCAAGGATGCGGTCCATGTCTTTTCCGGCCGCCATATAATTGATGTAACTCAACGCGCAGGCCATCCCCCTGTCCTTGAAAGACGCACTGGGGTTGAGACCGTCGTTCTTGAAATAAAATCGGATACCCATCATGTCGGTAAGACGCGGGTTTGCGGCGATCATAGGGGTGTGAGCCTCTCCCAGGTAAATGATTTTATCGAGTGGTATGATCGGCGCGATAAACTCGTAGTACCTGAATATCCCCTTCAACGCCGTGACATTCAGCATTCTTCTGTAATCGAAAATTTTCCGCCACGTATTTCCCTCTATCGATTTAATGATTTCGGTGTTTTTGTTATACAGCATGAGGACGCCGCCGCAGCGGGGGCAGGTATAGAGGAGCTTTCCGCTTTCGTGTTCCGTTTCGCACTTCAGGCACCTGTAAACCATGTCTCCGGAGGGGGAGGGAATCAGGAAACTGCGGATATGATCGGGAAAGTCATTAATTTTCATCTTTTTCTCCTTTTCGCCTGCCTGGCTGATTGATTGGTCTCTATGGCGGTAGTGATAATATAGAAGGGTATAAATTGCAATACAGCCCACGCTGCCGAAGCCGATTATTTCATTCTGCGCCCCTTTTAATGTTCTGTGGGAGCGGATTGTATCCGCGAAAGCCTTATTGTTCGGCTGAAGCGCCGAAAAGATTTTGCATCGCGCAAAGTCGCAAAGGCGCAAGGAAAAGCGAGAAAAGCGTGGGGCTGATACTCATCGGTGAAGGGCAAAGCGCCTGCCGCGCAATTCAAGATTCCAAATTCCAAATTCCTTCCTGAAGACGTTAAACGTTTGTAGGAGGGACGTCCCCGTCCCGGTCTCCCCTACCTTCATCTCTCGTTGTCGTTGTCGTAATCGTTGTCGTAATCGATATCCCCTCGGCGTCGGCGTCGGTATCGGGGTCAAAGCCCGTAGGTCGGGTTTCCCTACCGGACACCTTTTAAATGTTCTGTAGGAGCGACGTCCCCGTCGCGATATCCTTATCTCCAGAGACTGAACCACGAAGACGCGAAGGACACGAAGAAAGATTTTTTTGCCTCCCGGGCGGCGGCAGGCAAAAACCAATCAGCCTGCGGCGCGGGGGTGTTGGTGGCGCCTTCGGCGCGTGTAAGTGTTGGAAACGGTAGGTCGGGTTTCCATACCCGACACGTTGTCGTTGTCAGCGAAGCTTATTTAACTGTATCCATCGTTGTCGTTGTCGTAATCGTTGTCGTAATCGGCTGCTTTTAAGTTAGTTCTTTTTTCCGCCAGCTAATGGCTAACTGCTAACGGCTAAAAGCTGATGTTTGATGTTCTGTGGGAGCGGATTGTATCCGCGAAATCCTTATTGCCTGAAGTTGCGGACAACAATCGCACTTACAAAGTGCTCCCACACTGCCGTGCTGGATTTTGATTTTCCCGAACGAACATCCCCATCTACACCTGTGCTGAAACACAGGTGCCCTCGAATTCGAGGGCTCACCGATGTGAGGCTTGATCTTGCAGGTAGCCCGTAGGTCGGGTTTCCATGCCCGACATTGTGTCTGAATTTTTTTGACATCGCCTGCCAGTTCTGCAAAACTGCCGGCCATGCAATCGATACGGGCGATAGGGTCTTTCGGACTTCATTATACGAGAATCATGGGCCTGATGGGTATTTTCCTTTTCAGGACTGTGCTTCTTATCTTCATCCCGCCCGTCAAGATCCTTCGTGCACTTAAGCAGCTTAAATTTATCGGTTTTCAATCCATAGTGGTGATTGTTCTAACCGGGGGATTCACCGGAATGGTACTCGCGTTCCAGGGGTTTTACAGCCTCAGCCGCTTCGGTTCTGAAGCATTCCTCGGGCCGATGGTGGGGCTTTCATTGATAAAAGAGCTGGGTCCGGTGATCAGCGCATTAATGGTGACCGGGCGCGCAGGATCCGCCATAACCGCGGAAATCGGCATCATGAGAATGACTGAGCAGATTGACGCGCTGGAGTTGATGGGGTTGAACCCCTACAGGTACCTCATGGTTCCGAATTTTCTTGCCGCCATGATTTCGCTGCCGCTGCTGAGCGCGGTGTTTGATGTGGTGGGAATTTTCGGGGGCTACCTGGTGGGCGGCAAACTTCTGGGTGTAGGCGCAGGCACGTATTTCGGGGAAATGGCCAGTTACGTTGCGATGCAGGATGTGATGGAAGGGATCTACAAATCTTTCTGCTTCGGAATCATCATCGTCTGGGTTTGCTGTTTCAAGGGATTCTACGCCGGCATTCTTACAGGCTTCGGGGCCGAAGGCGTCAGCAAAGCCACCACGCAGGCCGTCGTTATGTCGTCCGTGCTGATTTTGGTGTGGGACTACTTCCTGACTTCGGTCATGTTCTGAGCGTCCGACATGATATTGATCGAGAATTTATATAAGAAATTCGGTGCAAACCAGGTGTTTAACGGTCTTTCGCTGAGTGTGCCCGAGGGAAAGATCTTGGCGCTTATCGGCGGCAGCGGATCTGGAAAAAGCGTGCTGCTTAAGCATATCGCCGGGCTTATACGGGCGGATCGGGGCAGGATCGTACTCGACGGGCAGGATATGAGTTCCATAAAGAGCCGGGATCTTGCTGCCCTGCGCAGCAGGCTCGGGTTTTTGTTCCAGGGCGGCGCGCTGTTTGATTCAATGACCGTGCTTGAAAATGTTGCGTTCCCGCTGCACGAAAAAACGAGGCTCAGCGCGGACGTGGTAGAGCGGCGTGCTTTCGAGGAACTGGAGAACGTCGGACTGTCCGGGTCGGAATATAAATATCCTTCGCAATTGAGCGGTGGAATGTCCAAGCGGGCGGCGCTGGCAAGAGCGCTTATCACCGATCCGGAAATCATGCTTTTCGACGAGCCGACAACCGGCCTCGACCCGGTGACCGGATTGTCTATCCTGCGTTTGATTAATTTATGCCGCAGGCGTTTGTCTTTCACCGGGATAATCGTCACCCACGAGATTCCGAGGGTGTTCGATTTCGTCGACAGGGTGGCTCTCGTAAAGGACGGGATCGTTTACAAGGAAAGCGGTACGAAAGAGTTCCTCGACTCGGAAGACCCACTGGTAAAGGCTTTTCTGGGGACGCTGAGCGATGAGGAGGATAACGGCAGCAAAGAACCTGTTTGAGTTCTTTTGTATCTACGCCTGCTCCATGGGCGGGTGGAGGAGTATTATGAGGAGAATGGATCTGGAATTAACCGTCGGGCTTTTTATGATCATCGGCATCCTTTGCCTGGGCTATCTTTCGATCCGAATGGGCAATCTGGAGGTTTTCGGCCGCGGGGGTTATGAAGTTCAGGCCGTATTTGCCAACAGCGGAGGACTCAAGGCCGGTTCATCGGTCGCCATCGCGGGGGTGGATGTCGGCAGGGTCAAAGAGGTCGTGCTGGAGGATTATCAGGCCAAGGCTGTTATCGTTCTGTCCCCGGAGGTAAAGATACAGCGTGATGCCGTGGCGTCGATCAAGACAAAAGGATTGATAGGAGAGAAGTTCGTGGAAATAACCCCCGGGGGGTCGGACAGATTGGTGGAGCCCGGGGGGAGGATTCGAAAAACTGAATCCGCCGTTGATTTTGAACAACTGCTGTCGCAGAATATTTTCGGCGGAATGTAGGGTTGGAAACAGGAGGCTTGAAATGTTTTTTTCATCGATTTTCCGCTGGTTGGCTTTATTGACGGTCCCGATGGTTTTGACGGCTGCCACGTGCGTCGCGGCCGGGCCGATGGAGACGGTGAAGAAGATCACAGACAGGACCATCTTCATCCTTGCCGACGAAAAGTTGAAAGCCCCTGAAAGAGAGGCGGAGAAGCAGGAGCTGCTGCGGGAGGCGGCGGACGAATTCTTCGACTGGCGGAGCATGGCCCAGACGGCTCTGTCGGTTCACTGGCGGAAGAGAACTCCCGAAGAAAAAGAGGAGTTTACCCGGCTTTTTGCCGAGTTTCTCGAAAAAACCTATATGGATAAGGTGGAGGGCTATTCCGGGGAGAAAATAGAGTATCTCGAGGAATGGATCGACAGGGAGTACCCCGACGAAGCGGTGGTAAAGGCCAACGTGATGACTGAAAAGCAGGGCGCAATCCCTGTTGAATACCTCATGTTTGAAAAGGACGGAACCTGGAAGGTCTACGACGTGCTGGTTGAGGGAGTGAGCCTTTTGAGGAACTACACCAGCCAGTTCAACAGTATCATTCTCAGATCCTCCTACGAAGAACTCGTGGATATGTTGAAGGAAAAAATTGGATCATGATCCGGTTCGATTTTGATCGGGATGGTAACAGACTATGAAAGATTATTTCAAGTATTTTTTCACTATTTTATTTTCTGCTTTATTTACTGTTATCGTCTGTTTTCCGGCTGCGGCAAGCGAAGCACGCGCGCACGGTTTTCCGAATGCCGCTTACTCCGGTGAAGGGGATCCTGAATTTTATGGCCCATTGCTTGCGGCGGCTTTCGCTGAAGAATCCGGGGAAGAAGAGGTTTCAAGGCCGCGCAGAAGACACCGGCATATGGAAACCCAGGTGCCTGAAGGTATCCCCGACCCTCTCGAACCGCTCAACCGCGTCTTTTTCGAGTTCAATGACCGATTGTATTTCTGGTTGCTGAAACCCGTTTCCAGGGGTTACGAAAAAGTTGTCCCCTGGGAAATAAGAACCTGCACCCGCAATTTTTTCCGCAACCTCCTGTTTCCCGTGCGGGCGGTCAACTGCCTGCTCCAGGGAAAGATCGACGGGTTCGGAAATGAACTTCTTCGTTTCGTTATAAATACGACCGCAGGCTTCGGGGGACTGGCGGACCCGGCCTCGGAGATAAATATTATGCCCAGTGATGAGGACCTGGGTCAAACACTGGGGACCGCCGGTGTAGGACACGGGATATTTATAATGTGGCCGGTTCTGGGGCCTTCGAGCGCCAGAGACACCGTAGGAATGGCCGGAGATGCTTTTCTTTCGGTGCTGAGCTACTACCCGGATGAGTTGAAATACAAGTTCGCGATCCGTGGCCTGGATAGGGTAAACGACACCTCGTTTAGAATAGGAGACTACGAATCATTGAAGGATGCGGCGTTCGATCCATACTCCGCGGTCAGGGACGCGTATTTTCAGATAAGGGAAAGGAAAGTTAAGGAGTGATTAAGTTATACAGCCCCGGGAAGGTTTCATGGCAGGAATCCCAGTTGATATATCACGCACTTGCTGAAATGGGACAGGAGGCACTCAGCCTGGTAAGCCCTTCTTCGGCCTATGTCTGCATCGGTTTTCACCAGGACGCCGCACAGGAAGTGGACCTTGATTATTGTACAGAAAAGGGCATACCGGTTTTCCGCCGGGATCTCGGGGGAGGGGCGGTTTACCTGGATGGTGATCAATATTTTTTTCAGCTCGTGCTGCGTCGGGACAATCCTCTTGTTCCAAAAAACAAGGCCGGTTTTTATCGAAAATTCCTTGAGCCCATCCTTAATGTATACCGCCGAATAGGAATACCGGTCGAGTACAAACCGGTGAACGATGTGGTATGCAGGTCAAGGAAAATATCAGGCACCGGCGCAGGTGAGATCGGTGACTGCATTGTTTTCGTCGGAAATCTGATAAAGGATTTCGATTTTCTCGAGATGTCCAGGGTCCTGAATGTGCCTGACGAGAAATTCCGCGACAAGGTTTATAAAACGCTTACGGACAACCTTACGACTATCCGGAGGGAGCTGGGTGAGGAAGATGCCCGGAAATGGAGCGAAGAACGGCTCAACGAGATGATGGCCGTGGAGTTCGAGTCGGTGATCGGGCCCATGGTGCGTTCAACGATTGATTCGGATCTGGCCTCCAGGATTCGGGAGATGGGCGACAGGATGACCAGCCGTGAATGGCTTTATCGCAAGGGTAAAAAGAGCTTGGGCCGGGATGTTAAGATCCGAGCCGGCGTGAACGTGATTCAAAGAGTCCATAAAGCCCCCGGAGGACTCATTAGATGTGAATTGGAGTTAATCGACCACAAAATCAACGATTTGAGTCTGTCGGGAGATTTTTTCTGTTTTCCGAAGGATGCGGTCGGGAGGCTGGAAGGTGCCCTGAGAGGAAAGAGACTTGATGAAGTGCAGGGAATTATCGAAGATTTTTATTCCGGCGGAGATGTGGAAATACCCGCGGTGAGCGTCGAGGACTGGATGAAACTCTTCGTCGTTTGAAACCGGCTCGTCCGCATGTTTATGAACGTTGGAGGTATGGATGAATTTTCAAGAATTGATTTTTTCGCTGGAAGAATATTGGGCCGGATACGGCTGTATCATCCAGCAGCCCTACGATATCGAAGTGGGTGCCGGAACAATGAACCCGGCAACCCTGCTCCGGGTTTTGGGGCCTGAGCCCTGGGCGGTTGCATATGTAGAGCCTTCCAGGAGGCCCACCGACGGAAGGTACGGGGAAAATCCCAACCGCCTGGGACACTATTACCAGTACCAGGTGATCGTAAAGCCTTCGCCTCTCGACATCCAGGACGTTTACCTGGGAAGCCTGCGGCGGCTCGGCCTGGATCCTATGGACCACGACATCCGGTTCGTCGAAGACGACTGGGAATCTCCAAACGTGGGCGCATCCGGCATGGGCTGGGAGGTCTGGCTCGACGGAATGGAAATAACACAGTTCACTTATTTCCAGGTTGCAGGGAGCCAGAGGCTTGATCCGGTTTCAGTCGAAATCACCTATGGCCTTGAACGTATCGCGATGTATATGCAGGAAGTGGAGAATGTATACGATCTCGACTGGAACGGCCGTTTGACTTACGGACAGGTGCACAAAAATGGAGAATGGGAGCTTTCAAAATACAATTTTGAAGTAGCCGACGTGAATATGCTTGTGAATCTGTTCGATCTCTATGAACGGGAAGCGTTACGGGCCGGTGAACTCGATCTGGTGCTTCCCACCTATGACTAC
>DSCZ01000451.1 GCA_011048855.1 Desulfobacteraceae bacterium
AGAAAAAATATTTTCACTGCCGGATTTGCCGGTCCGGGATGGCACAACCGGGGAAATTATCATCCCCGGGCCGCTCTGATACCCATCGGAGAATACTCGTGCTTCACCGCTGGGGGTTGTGGGTTTTTATTGATTTACAGTTTTTTCTACAGTATGATAAACTTCGGACTCAGAAACAGAGGTTGCCGATGAACAGTATCCGCCATATTCTCCATGTTCATATAGCAGAATTTGAGATTGCGCTCGCCAGGCTTTCATCGCCCGACTTGAGGGGCCGGCCCGTCGCGGTGGCTCCAATTCATGCGGCACGGAGCCTCATCATCTCCGCCTCCAGGGAAGCGCGCATGGAAGGGGTTTTCAAGGGAATGTCCATTCACCGGGCAAAAGCAGTATGCCCGGGGTTGACCTTGATTGAACCCGACCCTGAGACAGCTGAAAAAGCTTTCCGGGCAGTAGGGCATGTGGCCTCGTTTTACACCCCCCTCCGGGAACCGGCGGGACTGGGCCATATTTATCTCGATATGACCGGGACCGAACGGTTGTGGGGAAGAGCCAGGGATGCAGCGTTTCGGATCGGCCGGGAAATTGGAATAAAAACCGGGCTTTTTGCAAATGTCGGGGTCGCTTGCAATAAAACCGTTTCAAATATCGCTTCCCGGATAAGATCGAATGAAGCGGTTATGGACGTCGAATATGGCACGGAGGCTGACTTTCTGGCTCCTTTGAGGGCCTCGACTCTTCCGGGAATCGGGTTTGCACGCAGCAGGCTTCTTGAAAACGAGCTTGACATCAAATGCATCGGCCAGATAGCGGCTCTTGATCCACTCAGCCTCACGTGTCTCTTTGGCCGGGATGCCAGGGTAATCCATCAAAGGGCAAGGGGAATTGATCCGACCCCCGTGACTCCACCGGTCATGTCGCCCATGGTCCGGGAAGAAATTTCATTTGAGCAGGACACAAACGACATCCGGATCCTATCCCGGTGTCTTCACAAACTGGTTGAGACATGCAGCAGGCATATGCGGGACCGCGCCATTCGCCCCGGGAGTGCGTCTGTTCGAATCAGGTATTCGGACCGCGTGGAGGCATCACGGCGGTGCAGGCTCCCGCGGCACGGATTTTCGAGCCTGGACCTGTACCCGCCGATTGAGATAATATTCCAGAAAGCCTTTACCCGGCGAGTAAGAATACGTTACATGGAGCTCGTATTCCGCGGCCTCCGCCCTGAAAACGGGCAGCTTTGCCTTTTCAACGACCAGGAATCAAATGGGAACAAAACGGCCGCCATCAATGCCATCGACCGTATCAGGCACCGCTACGGTGAAGAAGCCATACGATTCGGCCGCAGCATCCCGGGCAACGAAGCGCTCTGACGATTACGAAAAATCCCCTCGCGAAAGAAACACTGATCTGTTTCCATCCGGAAATACCGGATGGAAACTGCTATGAAACGGCCGCAAAAAAGCCTCCGGATAAAAAAAAACAGCGCCGTTACCAACTGAAGAAACTTAAGAAATCCCTTGACAATCCGAGATGGAATGAGTAGCAACATATTTGATCTCTGTTTACAAGGTTCCTCAGTTGCCGGGTACTGCTTCAAATTTTTCAATGTTTTACATCCTCTTTTGGATGTAATCGAAGGGGCGGAGCAGTTCAGCCTTCCCCTATCCTTTTTTTCATGATGTTTGAAATACCTTCCATCTGCGGTTTCGGTCGTACACTCCTGCCGGAATTCTATAACTTCTTCCGACATCAGACACGGGTGGATCATGTAAACGCTCTCCCGGGCCTGCGCGCGTACGTCCCAGGACGGAAGAATGGTTGGTTTTAGATGAGCAAAACGTTTAAATTCCTTATAGATGTTCACAGTCACATTCTTCCCGGGATCGATGACGGTCCGGGAACGCTTGAAGAAAGTCTCACGGTCGCAAAGATCTATGCAAAAACCGGATTCAGGACCGTGGTGGCGACGCCCCATTGCATCCCCGGCACACGGTGGATGCCGGAAGTCTCGAAGGTGAGGGAAAAAATAGAGACTGTTTCCGCGGGTCTCAGGAATTCGGGGTTTCTGCTTCGCATACAGGCCGGGATGGAAGTCGCCATGGACCCACTGGTGCCGAAGCTTCTTGCTGAAGGCCGCCTTCTAACAATTTCCGACGGCCCCTATGTGCTTCTGGAATGCCCTTTTCAGCGACTGCCACTGGGATGGGAAGACATTCTGCTTGATATTTCCCGAATGGGCTACAGGGTGCTGCTTGCCCATCCGGAAAGATGCGCCCAGCTGGCGGACGAGCCCGGGCTTGTCAAGGAAATCGCCGCCAGTGGCGCGTATGTACAGATCAACTGGGAAAGCCTGCTGGGCCTCAACGGGCGGTATGCCCGAAAAGTGGCCCTCGCTTTCGCGGCTGAACGCAGCATCCACTGCCTTGCCACCGACTCCCACGACAGTGAAGTCCGAAGCCCTGAAATGGTCAGCCAGGGGCGCGAGGAGATGGCGTCGCTGATCGGCGAACGCAATCTAAGCCGCTTGATGATTGAAAACCCACACAAGGTTCTTATGGGTGGAAAACTCGAGGATCTTGACCCCATCGCCGGCCTGACCGGCGATACCCCGACGAGAAAAAAATGGTTTCTACTCTCGTGAAGGCCTGCCTGTCGATTTTGTTGCTTGGCCTGACGGCATGGCTGCTGCCTTGGTCTTTTGATGAAGAAACCGTCCGGCGGATACCGGTCGATATGCCTGCAAAAAGCCCGGAGGATTTGCGCGCTTTTCCCAAAGCCGGTTACTTTTTCGGCCACCGGGCTTTCCTGGAAGGCCGCACGGACACAGCCGCACGGTATTTTGAACAAGTGGTTTCTCAAAATGTTTTGCATATAGACGCATGGCTGAGACGTGCGGAGACGGCGATATCCAGGGACGAACAGCCCCTTGCCCGCAGGATATCGACGATGTTGACACAAATCACCAAGGATGTGCCACGCTGGAAGTGGGATCAAGCGCTTCTTGCCCGCGAGCTGGGCCAGGATGAAATTCTCACCGCCAACATCAATATTCTCGTGAGCGAAGGCAGACAGGCCAACGATGCACTGTGGCTCATGGAGACCCACCTGAAGCAGGATATCGGGGCGGTGATCGAACAGTTGCTTCCGGAAAACCGGGAGCCTTACCTACGCTGGCTCATGCGCTGGCGCAGGACCGAAGACGCCGTAAGGGTCTGGCATGCCCTTGACGCGGACCGGCACAAAGATGAAACTCTCAGGCTTGCCTTTATTCACTTCCTGGCAGGCAGCGGGGACCTTTCCTTGGCCCGGGAACTCTGGCTTCCTTCGGCGGATCCGGCGGGAATTACGAACCCTGGATTCGAGGAGCCCATCACCCGGATGGCCTTTGACTGGCGCTTCAGTGATCGTAAAGACGAGTGGAGCATCCGCAGGACATCCCAGCGCGTGCGCTCCGGTCTGAAAGCTCTCGAAATAAGGTTTTTCGGGTCAGCCAACAGCAATTTCCACCACCTTTATCAGCTGGTGCCCGTATCACCCGGAGGGACCTACCGGTTGAGCTACTGGTGGAAAGCCCTTCAGATATCCTCGGACAAAGGGGTGTTTGTGGAAATTCTTGGAAAAGACTGCCACGGCTTGAGCGAAAAGGGCCCCATGATACTAGGCAGTCAGGACTGGCGGCACGTGAGTCTCGATTTCCAGGTTCCAGAGGACTGCCGAGTCGCGGTAATCCGTTTCCGACGACAGAAAAGTGTACGTTTCGACAACAAATTAAATGGTGTATTATGGCTGGACGACTTTGTCCTTCAGCCCCTGGAGAAGCTATGAGCGAAGAGAAGAATCTCAACGAGTTAAGCGATGGCCGGGAGCGGCGGTCCCTGGCGGAATCCGGGCGAAACCTGCCATCCACCGAAGTACGTGACCAGGTCCCGCCCTGGTCCGAGGACGAGGTGAACCTTCGCGATTACCTGGACATCCTGATCCGGAGAAAATGGCTGGTGTTGAGCTTCCTGGCTCTAGTCTTCATCACCACACTGGTCTTCACCCTGTCCATGCCGAAGATTTACCGGGCCGAGGGCACCATAGAGGTCACCCACGAAACACCCAAGGTCACCAAGTTCGAAGAGGTCGTTACAGACGAGATCAAGGCACGGGAGTTCTACCTGACCCAGGTTCAACTGTTGAGCAGCCCCGGACTGGCCGAACGGGTGATCGAGCACCTGAACCTCCACGAGCACCCGGTGGTGCTCGAAACGTTGTTCCCGGAAAGAGACCCCGGCATCATGGACAGGATTAAGCGTACGGTCCGTTCGCTTTCCAGGAGGGAGGACGCCGACGCCCCCCGGACATTCGCCATAAGTGAAGAGGTTCTCAAGCAGGAGCGCCTGCTGCGATTCATGCAGGGTAATTTTCAAGCCGAGCCGGACCGCCAGTCCTTTATCATCAAAGTGAGCTTTACGTCCACGGACCGGAACCTCTCGAGAGACGTCGTAAACGCCTATATCGAGAAGTTCATCGAAGCCCAGATGGAAAAGAAAATCGAAGCCTCGGATTTCGCCCGCACCTTCCTTATGAGACAGATCGACCGGGCCAAGATAACCCTTGAGAAAGCCGAGGAGGACCTCAACCGATTCGCGCAGCAGGCGGGCATCGTTTCCCTGGATTCGAGAATGAACAGCATTTACCGCCAGCTGGAAGAAATCAACAGCGCTCTTGCCCAGGCCGAAACACGGCTTATTTCCGCGGAATCGACCTACCGCCAGGCCCAGGAGGAAGGCCCCGAAAACCTTCCCCAGGTTCTGTCCAACCCCGTGATAGGCCAGCTCAAGCAGGAACTCACCAAGTTGAAAAGCGAGTATGAAAATTTATCCGTGACTTTTCACGATGAGTACCCAGCGGTACAGGCTGTAAAATCCCGAATGAACAGCCTGGACGCGCAGCTGCAGGCGGAGCAGAACAGGATTTTCAGGGCCATCGGAAATCAATACGAAACGGCCCGGAAGCAGTTCGAAGTCCTCAAGGAACGTGCCGAATCCCAGAAGCGGCTGGCAATGGATTTGAATGAACGCGCCACGCAGTACAAGATTATGGAACGAGAGGTGGATACCAACAAAGGAATTTACCAGAGCCTGCTCGAACGGGCCAAGGAGATCGAGTCCATGGTGGGGGTTTCGGCCAGCAAAATCCAGGTGGTGGACCGGGCGAGGATGCCCATCTTTCCCTTTAAGCCGAATGTCTCGAGAAACCTCCTCCTGGCGGTCGTGCTTGGGTTCATGGGCGGAATCGGCCTGGCGTTCCTGCTGGAGCACTTCACCGACACCATAGTCAATCCGGATGAAATCACCGACCGCTTCCGGATTCCCGTGCTGGGAGTCCTGCCCTTTACGAAAACCGATGGAGAATACCCGCTGGAAAAGATTCTTCTCCATAACCCGAGGGCTCCTCTCTCCGAAGCGCTACGCACCACCAGGGTATCAATCCAGCTTTCAGGTGCGGATATGAACGCCCGGAGCTTCGTGATAAGCAGCACCCAGCCGGCGGAAGGAAAAACCGTCGTTGCCGTAAACCTCGCTTATACGTTTGCAGGCGCCGGAGAACGCGTGGTCCTGGTGGATGCGGATCTGCGCAAGCCCCGCATTCACAAGGTGTTCAGCGATCAACAACGCGACGGCTCCGGCTTGACCCGGTTTCTTGCAGGAGTGGTCGACATGCCCCGCCTGTACCCGGCGACGGATCAGAAAAACCTGTTTATCCTTCCGGCGGGCCCCGTTCCTCCAAATCCGGTGGAACTGCTGGCCTCGCACCGGTTCAAGAGACTGGTGGAAGTGCTTCATAAATATTTCGACAGGATTATCATCGACGGTCCCCCGCACCACGGTTTTGCTGATATTCTTGTTCTTTCTCGAAATGTCGGCGGCGTAGTACTTGTTTCCTCCATCGGGGAAACCACCCGAACCAACCTCAGGCATTTCAAAAAGTCCATTCTGAATGTCCAGGGAAACATCCTGGGCTGCATCATCAACAAGATCAACATGACCAAGCGCTACGGGTACCGCTCCTATTACCGCTATTACCAGGCCTACAATTATTACTCCTACGGCGACACCCCCGAAGGAAAAGACTCGGGCCGCAAAAAGAAAAAACGGCACAGTGCTACGAAGCACGAAGGCCGGAAAATTGATGGGGAAAAAGACACCCACCAATTGAAAGAAAGTGAAGAAACCGACAAATATCGCGAATCTCGAAAAGATTCCAGGCGAAGCAGCCGCTAAGGTGCAGGCATGCAGGTACGATCCAGCAAAGGACCCATTCCCGTGAAACAGCTGGTGAGGGAGGTGAAAAATGCATCCGACACCCCCTCGCTTATCTCGGTCCTTGCCGGAGACAGGGTGCTGCTGCACATTGTTCTGCGAATCATGAACCCAACCCCCGGGGTGGATGCCCATATCCTTGAAGAACTGGATCAAGCATGCAGGCAGGAAAACATTACAGTCCGTGATTTGAAGCTCCGCCTTCAACCGGCCGCATCTGCATTGGGCATTTCACCGAAAAACGAAGATCATGCACCGGGGTTTTACGAGATATTGAAAGTCCCTTCGAACGCGCCGGACAGCTCCATCCGCAGCGCTTACCGCACCAGGGCCAGGGAACTGCACCCGGACACCAATCCCGGGGCCGACTCCGTTGATTTCGTAAAACTCGCAGAAGCCTACCGTGTCCTTTCAAACCCGGAACTCCGCCATCGCTACGACGCGGGAAGGCAGAAAACACCCTACTGGGTGGAACAGGACCATACCACCCGGAAAAGCGCAGACTTAAAAAAATCATTCATGCGCCGGCACAGGAGGCTTACCCTGTACCAGTTTGTAGGAGCCGCGGTTTTTCTTCTTGCCGCCATAGTTTTTGCCGATTACTTTTTCAAGGAGCAGGCTCTCATGGAGCCCCCACGTGTTGCAAAGACAACGACGCCTGAGGATCCACCGATTCAGGAGGCGCCCCCGGAAGAGTCCCCTGCCACGGTGCTGCAATCAGCCGAAACCATCTCTCCCCCGGAGGAACCAAAACCGGAACCATCCCCTCCACCTCCTCGGAAAACGGAAAAGGTGGCTGCGGCCCGAGCCGATGCCCGGGAAGCCGAAGAGCCGGCGGTTGAAATTCCCGTTGTTCAAGAAGAGATCCTGCAGCCTGCACATCGTGAGGATCCACCGATTCAGGAGGCGCCCCCGGAAGAGTCCCCCGCCACGGTGCTGCAATCAGCCGAAGCCATCTCTCCCCCGGAGGAACCAAAACCGGAACCATCCCTCCACCTCCTCGGAAAACGGAAAAGGTGGTTGCGGCCGGACCTCCCCTCGAACAGATCGAGCAGTTTCTCGCATCTTACTGCGGGGCCTACCAGCAATTGAACTACGATCTTTTCATGGGATATTTCACCGAAGATGCCATGGAAAACGATCAGGCCGTGAAGGATCTAGAACCCCAGTACCGGCGGAACTTCAACAACTTGAGGGATCTGTCGTATGATATCCATGTGAATCAATATTTTGTCCGGCACGACAGGATAGAGGTAAGCGGTGACTACGTTCTGCGTTGGCGTTTCAAAAACTCCAGATGGAAGAAAAGGAAGGGGAACATATTTCTGTCCCTGGTGCAGGTCGATGACGATTACAGGGTGAGCCGGTTAGTTTACCATTAAAATCGTTTAATACTCGTCAAATGAAGCGTATGAACATGAGAATTCAGCGAAATTTACTGCGGGGATTCGTGCTGACTTTTTTATTGACTGCCTGCAGCCCGTTCATAAATCATCACGCGGAAGGTCTTCGCCTGCTTGAAGCCGGGCGGAACGCCGAAGCCTGGGAAGCATTCGAAAAAGGTTATGAAAAAAATCCGCTTTCCCCTTTTTCATTGAACAATAAAGGTTATGTATTGGAAATGAGGGACGAGAAGCTCTTCGAAGCAGCAAAGTTCTACCGCCGCGCCATTGCTGCCTGCGAAGACCAGCGAGATGATAAGGAAGTGAAGCGTATCGAAAAAATGGCCCGTGAAAACCTCTCGCGGGTTCTGTGGAAAATACAGGCCGCTCCTCGATGGCACGTCAACGTTCCGGATCCGAAAAACCCACCCCGAAAAAGCTGAACCTGAAGCCGTGCCAGAGTTTCCCCAGGGCGCTTGATTTTGCAAAAATCACATCCTGATCTTCCACCGGGATATTCCAGTTTTCAGGCTTGGAAATGTCTATCGTTTGCATGTTCCGTTGTCCGCCTTTGTTGCGGATGACAACGATTTCATCCTTGACAGCATAAGGCGCGAACCCTCCCGCAGCAACCACCGCCTCCTGCAGGGTCATTTTTTGCTTTATCGCATAGGAGCCCGGCCGGCGGACCGCACCATCCACGAAGTATTCCCCCGCCTCGGCCACGTATATTACATCTCCGCCGTTGATTTCTATGTTCAGTTCCGTTGCCCCCTCACCGATCAGCTTGCCAAGATCCACATAAAAAACGCCTTCACGCGGCGCTTCACCTGCAGCCGGCGTCGCTCCCCGACGCCGCACCTGCACCGTGCGGGCGGCCTTGTCCGTCAAGCCGCCTCCCAGTGCCAGCACATCAAGCAAACGTTGCTTGGACATGTAATCGTATGTTCCCGGGCTTTTGAACTGCCCTACCAGGGTCACCCTCTGGCTGTAATGTTCCGCGACAAAAATGCTCACATGAGGATTCTTGATGTACTTTTCACGATAGGCATTCTCTATATAGGTTTCGGCTTCCCGCGCCGTCATGCCGTCGACCTTAACCTGCCCGAGCAGTGGCAGGGTAATATACCCCCTGGAGCTGATTCTTGCCTTGCTGCACAACTCTTTGGCCTCGAATATATCCACCTGCAGCAGATCACCAGCGCCAAGGATGTAATCAGCCGGATCCACATGCAACTGGGCCTGGCTCATAAGCTGCTCGTTCAATGTTTCGATTTCCCTTGCCCGCCTATCCTCAGCAATCCGCCCGGAGACGGATGAATCCTCTCCGTCCCCGGGCGCATCGGCCAGGTAGCCCGGATGACCGGTGGAGCAGGCTGCAATACACAACAATGCAAAGAGCGCCACCGTCCCCCGAAGATTTCTGCATTTAAGGAAATTTAAAACCACGTACACACTCTTTTCCTTTAAAATCCGTTATGGCCTGAAGGGGCTTGTGGGTGGGGTGTCGTCGTCGTCAAAAACATCCAGCCACACGAGGCCGCCGATCATACCCCCGGCTACCGCCCCCGCCACAAGCTTGGTGTTCAGCTCCTCGCCCGCAGATGCTCCGGCACCCCCGCCGCCGAGATCAGCCTGGGCTTTTTGAATCCACAGGCTGTTACCGGCTTCGATCACCTGGCGCCCACTCGAGTGAACCAGAACCAGTTTCCCGCCTTCAATAACCCCTATTTCCATTCTGTCGTCTTCGTAAAGCAGGTAGCCTTTGACACCGAACGTGTCGTTGGATGCTTCGATCACGGCGCTTTCAACCCTGGCCGTATCCTGTGGACTACTGAAAGAAAGGGGGCACTTGAGCTCACCCAATGCGAAATAAACGCGCCCCTGCTCAACGAAAATATCCGTAGCCCCTGAAAGGACTCCAACCGAAAACCTCGCATTTTCAGCGGAAACCAGATAAATTCCGTCCAGGCGGACCCCGCATTTCCGGTTGGATTCGAGTATTTTCCCGACCGGCAGAGGGGCTTCACTGCTCAATTCACCGATTTTTTTACCCCCCTCGAAAATATAAACCTTTCCCTCGGGAAGCACTCTGGCGGCATCCAGCCCCGCTGCCAGGGCACCACCACCCAAACTCACGACAAACAAGAACACAGCTGCCTGTATCAGTCGGCCCTTAAGAAAATAACCGGTCACGATTTGCCTCCTTTCCAATTGGTTGTCCCTGCCGCTTATAAACTTTCACCCGTGTCGGGCGGGTTGGTTTATAATTTAGAATTTAGTTGTTTGCTATTCGGATTTTTTCTCATGTCTTTGAGAGTGAATTCCATTCTGGATTCTACCCCCAACTCATAGTTTCTCTTATTAACTCGAAATCTACCTGCATGACAATTACCGGCGAGAACAAAAAAGGTTTCTTTATGAAAGTTTAAACTATCTTTGATGCGAGTAGCACTGCAGATTGACTCTGTCAAGGTTTTTTCAACAGGTTTTTAAAGCTCACTACCTTAAAACACTTACAAAAATGGTGCCGAAGGCGGGATTTGAACCCGCACGGGCGTCGCCCACTACCCCCTCAAGATAGCGTGTCTACCAAATTCCACCACTTCGGCACATTAAAACCCGGGCCTCTCACTGGCCGTCCGGGCTCGTTGCATCCTGGGCTGCAGGTACTTGCCGCCCCGTCACATCCTCCATCACCGAAGAGCCGGCGCCTTGACCGAACATCAGGGTCAGGCCCAGGGATGTAAACATGAACAACAC
>DSCZ01000091.1 GCA_011048855.1 Desulfobacteraceae bacterium
GGTAAGATGACCGCTACGGTCCTCATGATTCTCGAAATTTCCTTCACGATCCGCTCTTCCGTGGAACTCATGAATCACCTCCGAGTGCAAACCTTTCCATACGGAAGGCTTCCATGTCCACATGCAACAACGAGTCACGGCGGATTTCTCCTCTGCCGAGAAGGATTTTCAATGCCTCCATAACCTGCAGGGCCGCTATAAGGGTCGGGGCAGGGGCCGGTGTTCCCAGCAAAGCTTCAGGAGCGTCTTTTTTTTCCCCCGAAGTTGTGCGTTCACCGTAAATCCTTTTAAGTCCGGCGTCTCCGGGCAGCACGGTCATAACCTGCCCTTCGAATCCGGCGACAGCACCATGGATAAAAGGTATTTTCAGATCGCATGCGGCCTCTTGCAAGTCTAAACGATCAGAGATGCTGTCAAGGCCGTCGAGGATCACATGTGCTCCCTCCAGCAATATGGGTGCTTCGCCGCGGGTGAGAGCATGCTGGTGAGATATGATTTTGACCCCCGGATTGATATCGGCTACCGCCTCCGCCGCCGCCTGAACTTTAGGCAGGCCGAGGGTCCGCGTGCCGCTTAAAGCCTGACGGTTCAGGTTGGTTTCGTCGAACGAGTCGGGGTCTATAATAATCAGTGTTCCGACACCGAGCCGCGCGAGCAGAGTGATGATGTGCCCGCCAAGCCCTCCGGCGCCGACAACAGCGGCCCGTTTCTCGCATAGACGCAGCTGTTCCGGCAGGGTTATGCTTTCGAGGTTACGGAGGTAACGCATCGGGCATACACCGAGAGAGAGCGCTGAGTGGTGGATTTGGTTTATTGACAGCCCGTTTCTTTCCGCGATGTACCGTCCAACTCCATCCTCGAGTACTCTGACCGGTCGGCCGGCGGCATCAAACGTGGGTCGCGCAGCTCTTTCGATTTCGCGTTCAGCAGTGCCTAGGGTCCTGTCTTTCATGCTCATCCGCCTCCCACCGGTGGAAACAAACCTACTCTGTCACCGTCTCGAATCGGATGGTCCAGAGAAACCCTTCTGCCGTTCACCATCGCCAGCTTGATTTTTTCAGAAGGAATTCCAAGGCGGACGCAGATGTCTCGAACCGTTTCCAGGCTTTGAGGCTCCAGTGAAATGCCGTTTTCCCCATCATAGCCTTCAACATACCGCCTGAGCACGGTACTGAGAAAAACACGCACCCCCATGATTTCCTCCCGGGTTCTCACCTAAACCGCTCCCAATGCACGAATTCGTTGACGGCTCTTCTCTTCGGGGCTGCGGAGGAATGAGCCGGGTAGCCGAGAGGGATCAGGGCGACCAGCTCGTGGTCATCGGGCACTGCAAGAATTTCCCTGGCGGCTTTATGGTCGAACATTCCAACGACCACCGTTCCCAGCCCCAGTTCCCATGCGGCCAGACACAGGCTCTGAGTGGCCAGGCCGAGGTCGAACATAAGCCATTCCCCGAAGATGGTCGACGCTTCGCCTTTGTAGTACCCCGCCTTGTTTTTGCCCGCGCACAGCGCTATCACCACCGGGGCGTTCTGCACCGCCGGGGCGGCCGGATTTTTAGGTGGAAGGGTCGCCCTGAGGTTTTCTTTTACATGGCTGTCTTTGACCGCGATGATTTCCCAGCACTGCGTGTTGGCCCAAGAAGGAGTCCATTGCACCGCTTCGAAAATTTTCTGGAGATCGGCTTCCGGGATCTCGCGACTTTCGTATTTCCTGATACTGCGCCTTGTCTTCAATAATTCAAAAAAATCTTTCATTTCACCTCTCCTGATTCCGTAATAGAAAAATTCAGTTTTTAAATTTCCATCCTCATGCCCACGTCAAAAGGCCCATCACGAAGCGATTCTCCAGTCTTTTCCGGCTCGGAAGAACTCTCACGGTGTACCCGACCCGGCCGGTCCCCGAGCAATGGATTACGCCCTGGTAGATATACCGCTGATCATTTTCTTCCACCGGATCCATTTCCGTCGTGTTTCGTTCCAGGAATTCCCCGTTTTGATCGAGACGCCCATAGTAAATTTCTACGGTTGCATCTTCCGGGGTAAGCTCCCCGAGTTCCAGGGTTGCGCGGACCGGGATGGATTCGCCTACTTTCAGTTCGACGTTTTCAGGTCCTGTCATTTCCAAAATGCCGACCCCGTGCCACCCGGTCATAAGTTTCTGCCTCCACAGCGCCAGGTCTTTGGCACCCTCGAACCGGGTACGGCATAACTCCCGGTATCGTTCGGAGCAGGGCGTGTAGTAACGTCCGGTATATTCCTGCACCATCCGGTGAGCGTTGAAGACCGGTACAAGGTGCCGGAGCCCGGCTCTCATCATTTCCACCCATCTTTTTGGCATGCTGTCGGCCCGTCGTTCGTAGAACAACGGAACGATCTCCCTTTCAAGCAGGTTGTAGAGTTCTTGGCTCTCGATATAATCCTGCATTTCGTGGTTTTCATAGACTTCGCCGTGACCCAGTGCCCAACCGACATCGGGCCGGTATCCTTCATCCCACCAGCCGTCGAGCACGCTTAAATTGAGGCATCCGTTCGCCAGAGCCTTCATGCCGCTGGTGCCGCAGGCTTCGAGGGGCCTTCTCGGCGTGTTGAGCCACAGGTCGCAGCCTGCCATAAGCTGGGCCGCCACGTCTACGTTATAGTCTTCGAGAAATACGAGTCGTTTTCTGAATCGCTCATCTCTTCCGAAATGGACGATGGTCTTGATGAATTCCTTCCCGGCGTTGTCCTGGGGGTGGGCTTTTCCGGCGATCAGAATTTGCACCGGGCGATCCGGGTCCGAGAGAAGCTTTTCGAGCCTGTCCGGATCCTTGAACAACAGCGTCGCACGCTTGTATGTCGCAAAACGCCTCGCAAAACCTATTGTAAGCGCATCCGGGGTGAGCACTTCACCGGCTGCCTGCATTTCGGCCGCCGACGCTCCGCGTTTTTTCAGCTGCTCAACCAGCTTGCTCCTTGCGTAGGAGACCATGTACTCTCTGCATCTTTCATGGGTCCGCCACAGCTCGGTGGCCGGTATTTGATCCGCCTGCTCCCATACTCTTTCGCTGTCCGGTTCTTCAGCCCAGTTCGTGCCGAGATAACGATCCAGCAAGAATCCCATTTCACGCGATATCCAGGTGGGCACGTGAATCCCGTTGGTAATGTAGTCTATCGGAACGTCTTCAACGGGGTTGAGGGGCCACACGCCGCTCCACATGGCCCGTGAGACACTTCCATGAAGCCTGCTCACACCGTTTGAATAGGCCGAGAGCCGGAGAGCCAGGGTGGTCATGCCGAACGGCTCGGATTCGTTCCGTGGATCAACCCTGCCGTAACCGAGGAGCACCTTGAAATTAATGCCCAGTTCTTTGGTGTATTGGTCGAAATAGGCCATGACCAGATGCGGGTCGAAGACGTCGTTTCCCGCGGGCACCGGGGTGTGGGTCGTGAAAACCGTGCTCGCGAGCACCACCTCCCGGGCCGCATCGAAGGACAGGCCCTTTTCCCGCCGCAGCATGTTGATTCTTTCCAGGGCCGAAAAAGCGGAATGGCCCTCGTTCATATGTATGACCGTCGGCTCTATTCCGAGGGCTTTCAATGCACGGATGCCGCCTATACCCAGCACAATTTCCTGGCGAAGCCGCATTTCCCGGTCCCCGCCGTACAGTTGTGCGGTGGTGGCTCTGAAATCCGGTGGATTTTCTGCCAGGTTTGTGTCCAGCATGTAAAGATTCACGCGTCCGACCTGGATGCGCCATATCGAGACGGCGACCGGAGAACCTTTGAAATCAACGTAAATCTTCACCTTTGCGCCGTGTTCATCAACCACCTGTTCGACCGGCATGGTGGAGAAATCATTCAGGGGGTAGGTTTCCATCTGCCAGCCGTCAGAGGTGAGGTACTGGCTGAAATACCCTTTCTGGTAAAGAAGCCCCACACCCACCAGCGGTATATTCAGGTCGCTGGCCGATTTTAAATGGTCACCGGCAAGCACCCCAAGCCCCCCGGAATAGATCGGGAGACATTCCGTGAGTCCGAATTCAGCAGAGAAATAAGCGACCTGGACCGGCGTTTTGCCGCAGTAGTCCTCGACCTGCATTCTCGGCTTGGACATATATCGGGAAAAGTCTTCGTAAACCCTGTCCATCTGGGCCAGAAATCCGGGTTCTCCGGCGAGTTCCAGGAGCCTGCGCTGTTCCGTTAGGCCCAGCATAAGCACCGGGTTGTGCTTGCATTTGCGCCACAGACCGGCATCGATCCGTTTGAAAAGATCCCGAATTTCCTCCCGCCAGCTGAAAAGCAGATTGGAAGCCAGGTGGCGCAGGGGTTCCAGCCTGGAAGGCAGATCGGGGACCACATTGAAGGAAGCCTTTGCTTTCATTTTCCGCACTCCGAATCAATTAACAGGAAAATCATCCCGTGTGACAATAGTTATTCCGCGTGAAGTGATCTCGAAACGTTTTCTGTCCCGTGCCGGGCTGATTCCAATTTTTTCACCGGCGGGGATTCGGGTTCCTTCGCCGATGATCGCCTTTTTTACTTTCGCCCTCCGGCCTATCACGACATTTTCCATGACCACGGATTCCTCGACCGTCGCCCAGCTCTGGACGAATACATTATAGGAAAGAACGCTGTTGCTGACAAATGCCCCACTGATAATGGAACCGTGGGCTACAAGAGAATCGAGCGCTCGGCCGGCACGAACCTCGGGTCCTGTTTCCTGGGCGAAAACCGTTTTCACCGGGGGATATTGCCGCTGGAAGGTTCTAAGCGGCCACCGTTTTCCGTAAAGGTTGAAATAGGGGTCCACTCCGGTCAGGTCCATATTCGCGTTCCAGTACGAATCCAGAGTACCTACATCCCTCCAGTATGCGCCGTCCCTCGCCGGTTCGACGGCGGTCGTGCGTTTACCGTCTGTGTCGATTCGGGTGACTTCTTCTTCGATCCGGTTTTTCATCCGGTATGGATAAGCAATCACCCGGTGGCTTTCCAGTATCGAAGGCAGAATGTCTTTGCCGAAATCCGGGAGGTCGTTTTTGTTCAGCAGATCCATCAGGACGTCGGTCTTGAAAAGATATATTCCCATCGAGGCCAGCACGTGGGCGGAATCACCCGGAATCGTTTTAGGGACATGTGGTTTTTCCTGGAAACCTTTCACTTTGAACTCTTCGTCCACCTGGACGATGCCGAATTCCCTGGAGGTTTCTTTCCCCACTTCTATAACCGCAAGCGAAACATCCGCATCGTTTTGCACATGGTAGTCCTTGAACAACGAATAATCCATTTTGTAGACATGGTCCCCGGACAGCACCAGCACATGTTCGGGCCGGGCCTGCTCTATGAGGTATTTATTCTGTCGTATCGAGTCGGCGGTTCCCTGGTACCATCTTTCACCGGCCATCATCTGCGGGGGGGCGATTTTCAGGAAATGACCCAGTGCACCGCTGAAAATGTTCCACCCCCCTTCCAGATGCTGCATCAGCGTCTGGGATTTGTATTGCGGAAGCACGATGATTTTGTAGACCTCCGAATTGATGCAATTGGAAAGGACGAGGTCTATCAGCAGATAAATCCCCCCGAAAGGTATCGCCGGTTTGGATCGGTCCCGGGTGAGAGGCATGAGCCGTTCTCCTTTGCCTCCCGCCATGACGACAGCGACTACATTTTTCATTTCTAACCTCGTTTAGACGAAAACAGTGAAATAATAGAAAATCTCCTCACCGGGAGAAAAGCGAAAGATTCTGAAATCAAAGCCAGTGTTTCTTTTTGAACATGAGCAGCATCACCAGTCCAAGGCACAACATGAACAGCATGATCGCAGGGTATGACCACAACCATTTCAACTCCGGCATATGCTCGAAATTCATGCCGTATATACCGGCTATGAACGTGAGAGGAATGAAGATGGTGGCTATGATGGTCAAAACTTTCATGACTTCGTTCATCCTGTTGCTGACGCTTGAAAGATAGATGTCGAGCGTTCCTGCCAGCATGTCTCTGAAGGTTTCGATTCCGTCCATAACCTGGATCGTGTGGTCGTAGACATCACGGATATACAAAGTGACTTCCTGCGTCATCAAGGAGCTGCCGCCCCGCTCCATTGTTGAGAGTGCCTCCCTGAGCGGCCACACGGACCTTCGCAGGAAAATCATATCACGCTTGGCACCCTGAATGGTCCCCAGTGTGGCAGTGGTCGGGGAGGCCAGCACCTCTTCCTGCAAGGCTTCCACCTTTTCACCGTAGTATTCGAGAATAGTGAAATACTGATCAACGATCGCATCCATCAGTGCATAGGCAAGGTAATCGCTGCCGGAGTTCCGCATCCGTCGACTCTTTCCGTTGAATATTCTTCTACGCACCGGATCGAAGACATCGGCTGCCGTTTCCTGGAACGACAGGACATAATTTTCACCGACGATAAGGCTTACCTGTTCGGCCATCACCTGATCCTGTCCCTGCTCGTACATGAGCATCTTAAGTACCACGAACAGATATCGATCCATGTCTTCGACTTTGGGGCGCTGCCCGGCGTGGACGATGTCTTCAAGCACAAGCGGATGGATTTCAAAGACAGAGCCCAGGGTTTCGATTATTTTCAAATCGTGGATTCCAGTGATATTTATCCAGAAAACCCCATCGAAGTCGGCGTGCGGTTTACATTCATCGGGAGAAATATCTTCAAAAATTTCAACACCCTCCCCGTTATATTTGATCAATGACATCTTCACGCTTTCGGTGCGTTTTTCACCGACGTGAATCATCGTACCGGGTGGAAGGCCGGCCTTCATCGAGCTTCGTTTTGTCAATTCGTGCATTACGTTCATCCCTGTTTTCCTGTTTCATTGCGGTATCTCCGGAAAGGAATCATCTATTTGTCAGACTGCAGAAGAATCCGTGCGTCGGCTGCCGTGCATGAATCGCTGCTGCATATAAGCGGGTTTATATCGATAGATTCGAAAATGTCTTCGAGAGCGGTTGCAAATTCCGAAAACCGTGCAACAGCCTGGATCAACAACTCGATGTCTACAGAAGGTGCACCGCGGAAACCTTCGAGCAACGGCCGGGCCTTGAGTTCTTTCAGCATGCCTCTCGCCGTTTCTTCTCCAATAGGGGCCATTCTCATCGTTGAGTCCCGGTATATCTCGACGCTCGTTCCCCCGAAGCCCAGAAGAACGACAGGCCCGAATTGATAATCGTTGACAGCCCCGAGGATAAGCTCGATTCCAACCGCTGTCTCTTCAACAAGCACTCCGACGGCGCCTTCTATTGCATGCAGCCTGTAAAATTCCTTCCTCAGGGTTTCTTCGTCGGTTATGCCTGTTACAACCCCCTGGAATTCGGACTTGTGAATAACTTTCGGTGACACCACTTTCATAACCACAGGTCCACCGCTGTCTGCAAGAAAAGCTGCGGCCTTTTCGGGGTCGGATGCCATGATCCCCCGGGGTATGGTGAGCCCGGCGGATGAAAGCAATTTCTTTGAGTCAGGTTCCAGAACCCACCCCTGGGATACGGAGCGCTCGAGGATATTCCTTTCCGTTTCGTTCAACACGGTTTGCACCTCCTGAGGGCTTCGACCATTAAGACGGCACCTTTGATCGAAAAAGAGACCGGCACGTGATTGAGTTCAAAGCCTTCTATCATCATGCCGTATTTTTCAACGTGGGGAACGTAGGCCACAAGCGGTTTTTTGTATTTGGCGTACAGATTGCTCAATCGCGCTCCGAGATCCGAGGTTATTCCAGGAAGGTATGGCAACAGCAATATCAGCACGCAGTCGATGGCAGGCGACAGGCAAAGGGCCTCGGCCGCTTCCACGAAGTCGTCGTCCACTGCGCTACCGGTTAGATCCACCGGGTTTTCCAGCGATGCGATCTCTTTGATGCTGGTTGAAAGCGTGTCGGCGAGAATTTTCTTTTCTTCCCCGGACAGTGGCGGAACATCGAGTCCGACCTCCGAGCAAAGATCCACCGCGAGGGCGCCGTGGCCCCCGCTGCCGGTGATGATTCCCAGTCGGCCTTCTATGGAATCGCGGTAACACCCAAGCGCTTCACAGTAAGAGACCAGTTCGAATTCGGTGGATGCTTCCACGATGCCGAACTGGGCCATGATTTTGGAGAATACCTGATAATCCCCGGCAAGCGAGGCCGTATGGCTGCTTACCGCACGGCTTCCGCCGGGACTCTTTCCGGCTTTGAGCATAACGACGGGTTTTGGACTGTGCGCCGCCGCTTCTACAAACCGCCGGCCTTCGGCTTTCCCGAATCCCTCGACGTAATATGCGATGACTTCGGTTCTGGGATCGTCGATGAGATACTGCAAAATATCGATTTCCCCGACGCAGGCTTTGTTCCCTATGCTCACCGCAAGGGACAGTCCAACACCTTCCATCGCGAACTTCACCATCTGATCGACGAGGACGCCGCCGCTCTGGCTGACCATTGCGACATTTCCCGCCTCGGGACGCACCATACGTTCGCTTGGAAGAAAAAAACTGTCCACCACCGACGGCCTGTACAGCCCGAGACAGTTGGGTCCTATCAGCGGAAAATCCGCGTCGAGGGCCATTCTGCGGAGCTCATCCTGAAGATCGGCACGCCCTGATTCTGCGAATCCTCCTGATATAACCGCGGCCCCGCCGGCACCGGATTCTATGCACCGGGCGATCGTTCCGGGAACATGTTCGGCTTTGACGGCGATAACGGCCAGATCCACGGGCTCAGGGATTTCCGTGATACTTTTATAGACCCGCTCCCCCTGCAATACGCCGCCCCTGGGGTTGACCGGATAGACTTTCACCGGATACCGCAGGCGGTTCTTATGGTAGATCACGTTGGCCGGGTGCCGGTCATTGACAAGCGAAACCCCTGCGACAGCCAGAGTCGCGGGCTCGAAAACCCTGTTGAAATCCATATTCTTCCCCTTGAAGTGGAGGTATCATAAGGTAAATATAATGCTTTCAAGCTGTGAGGCAACAAATGGCGCGAAGCATAAAACACCGGAGACACAACCCCTCTGTGCGGCGGCCGACATGTTCAGCAGGCCACGGAAGGTTTTTCCTGGCTCTTGCCGTCCCATACGCGGAGCAGGTAATCTTTTTGCTGCTCGAATTTCATCGCCTGTTCTTCAACAAGGCCTTCGGCTTCCGCAGAATTCATGCTCCAGCTCTGCAGGACAAAAGAGGCCACCCTGGCGAAATAAAGCGGTGTTACCATGTCGATGAGCTGCATGCGGTTCATTTTCCACGCATGGTAGGTTGCGGCCAGCTCGTAGAGGATCTGGACCCACGTTTCGGTTGGAAAGTGGAAATTCCTGGAATCCATTTCGGCGCAGCGGCTGATTTCCCCGAAGCATTCATTGCAGAATATTTGCTTCCACAATGCAGAAAACTGGCTGTAGCCGGTCCGGAACTTCTCGATCATACCATCCGGGTCGACCTTAACCGGTTCCGGTTCCAACTCTTCGTCGAACCCGAATGTTTTTAAAGGCGTGCTTCCCTCGATTTTTCTCCAGTAAGGCTCGTGGCGCTCCATAAGATAAAAGAACGTCCACAAGACCTGGCGGAACATCGGCCCCAGGTGTTTGCCCGGGTCTTTCGCGTCGTGAATTTTGACCCCGAGATTGGACTGACAGATTCGGAAGCCCTGGGTGACAGCGCTTATGGTCATCCAGATATCTATTCCGAAACGGGCCACTTCGGTATCCCAAACATCTTGGTTTGCATAAAACTTCGCAACATCGCTGGAGATCGCAAAATCCCCCCCGATCGGCTGGCGGATTCTTTTGCCGTACAATGCCCTGGTCAGGTTGTAAACGATGTTATTGGTTATGGTTCCATCGTATTTATGCCGAACGTAAACCGGTGCGACGAACTGGTAGTCCTGTTCGAGGACCGGCTCCATCAAATATTTCACCCAATCCGGGGTGATGCTTCTCAGATCCGCGTCCACCATTGCGCATACCTTGGCGCCGAGCCTGTCCGCAGCTTCAAACAGGCACCTGAGTGCGCTGCCTTTTCCTCCGGGGCCCCGGTAGATCGTGATCAATTTCTCCTGCCATGGTTTTATTTCGAATTCTTTAGCTACCTCCCGGCTGTCATCGGTGGAGCCTCCATCGGAAATCAGGATCACCGAACGTTTATTGCCGAAATGAGCTGCAAGGCCGTGTGTCACCATCTGTATAAC
>DSCZ01000093.1 GCA_011048855.1 Desulfobacteraceae bacterium
ATATAAAGAATAATTTCACCGGCGGGGGAACCGGATACCAGACGGAAAAAAGTTAAACTGCGGCGCCGAGAAGGACGCTCACTTTATTGTTTACATTTATCACAGAAAATATTATACAGCAATATTTATTCCAACGCAGGGGAAGAAATTTTCCTGCTTTGATTGCTTATATCATATACTATAGACTTCGCTGCAATCAATAGTTAGTATATACGGATGACTGAGTTTGGATTCACCAGGAGGCCACAATGGCACGTATCACCGTGGAAGATTGTTTGAACAAAGTGGACAACCGGTTTGCACTTATTCATCTTGCAGCAAAACGGGTCCGCCAGCTGCGCAAGGGTGCAGAACCTCTGATTGTCTGCAAAAATAAAGACACCGTAACCGCCTTGAGGGAGATCGCTGCCAGCAGGGTACTGCAGGTAAGGTCGACACTCGAACCGTCGCTGCCCGACAGTGGCGATATGCCTTTCTTCATGCCGCTTTCGGCTGAAGCTGCTGAAGAAGAATCCGAGAAGGGTGCTGAGGGCGCAGAACCGGATGAAGAATCGTATGCGAATGATGACGCCGGGTCCGAATCAGCAGGAGATGAAGACCCTGATCGAGGGGAAGGGAAATGACGAAGAGAGATTATTACGAAACCCTTGAAATACCTCGAACCGCGGAACCCGCTGAAATTAAAAAGGCTTATCGCAAACTTGCCCTTCGTTACCATCCTGACCGCAACCCTGGTGACAAAGAAGCTGAAAGCCGGTTTAAAGAAGCGGCCGAGGCTTACAGCGTACTAGGAGACCCGGAGAAAAAACAGCTGTATGATCGATTCGGTCATGCCGGCCTCGAGGGGCAGGGCTTTAAGGGTTTCAGCGGCTTCGAAGACATATTTTCCAACTTTGGAGACATTTTCGAGGATTTTTTCGGCTTTGGAACGCGCCGCCGCGGAAGAAGCCGTGCCGCCCAGGGAAGAAGCCTCCGCTACGACCTGGAGATAAGCCTGGAGGAAGCTTTCAGCGGAAAAGAAGAAAAAATCGTTTTTCAAAAATACGACGTATGCGAAAAATGCTCGGGCACCGGGGCCGCCGAGGGAAGCTCCCCCGAAGTCTGTAGAACCTGCCAGGGACGCGGAAGCATTGCAAGGCAACAGGGGTTTTTTCATGTAACCACCACCTGTCCGGCCTGCAAGGGCACAGGGAGAGTTATATCCAACCCGTGTCGCGACTGCATGGGACAGGGGAAAAAACGCGTCGAAAGAAAGATAAACGTCCGGATACCGCCCGGAGTCGACACCGGCAGCCAGTTGAGGCTCCGAGGTGAAGGAGAGCCTGGAGAGAACAGCGGTCCCGCCGGCGATCTGTTCGTCGTAATCCACGTTAAGGATCACCCCTTTTTCAGCAGGGATGGGGAAAACCTGGCGTGCCGCATCCCGGTGTCCTTTGTTCAAGCTGCCCTGGGTGGCGTAACAAACGTTCCTGATCTCGGATCGGAAAATGAATTCGAGCTGACCATTCCACCGGGCACACAGTCCGGAGAGGTTTTGAAAATCCCCGGCAAGGGAATGGTAAGCCTTCAGAACAAATCAAGAAGGGGAACTCTCTTCGTTAAAATTCATGTAAAAATACCGGAAAAACTGACGGCCAGGCAGCGTGAATTGCTGACGGCCTTCGCGGAAACCGAAGGGGATATGAAAGACGGCAAAAAGAGAAATAAAGGTTTTTTGAAGAGAATGATGCAGTAAATTCCATGTTGTTGACGTTAAACTCCCTGCCGAGGCGCAGGGAACACAGATAGATATCTAATGCGGAGTACAGGGCAAATGATGAATGAAGAGGATAAGGTTTTTTTCAAGCAGCTTTTGACCGAAAGACTTCAGGCTCTGCTGGACGATGCGAACAAGACCGTTACGGGGATGACGGACCAAAGTCAAAATTACCCGGATCCCACCGACAGGGCTTCTTTGGAATCCGACAGAAACTTTGAGTTGCGGATTCGCGACAGGGAACGAAGGTTGATATCCAAAATCAAAGATGCGCTGGACAGAATTGAATTCGGCACCTACGGTATATGCGAGGAGTGCGGCGAATTCATTTCAACCGAACGTCTGAAGGCCAGACCCGTCACGACTCTTTGCATCGACTGCAAAAAGAAGCAGGAAGTCGAAGAACGGCTGAAAGGTGTTTGAGACACTGCTCAAGCATTTGTATGCCTGTTTCGTTCAGGAAGATTTTCAACGGCTGCCTGCCTTGAACCCGCCCGATGCTGAAGCGCTTGACGAGCCATGAACCAAAAAGACACAGCTGAAGAGAAAGCACCGCTGGAAATCATCACCACGCATATAAACGCCGATTTCGACGCACTTGCCTCGATGATTGCCGCGGGTAAAATTTATCCCGATGCCGTGAAGGTGTTTCCAGGGTCGAAAGAAAAAAACCTTCGGAATTTTTTTCTGCACTCGGCCGGATATCTCTTCAATTTCCCCAAACTCAAACATCTCAACCTGGACGGCGTTCGCCGGTTGATTCTCGTCGATACCAGGCAGAAAGGCAGAATCGGGAAATTCGCGGAACTGGTCGACAGGGAAGATGTTGAAATACACATCTACGACCACCATCCGGACAGCGACGAAGATGTTCACGGCAGTGTCGAGGTCATCGAAAAAGTCGGATCCACCACCGCTTTGCTGAGCCGGATTTTGAGGGAAAAAGGCATCCCGTTAAGCGCAGATGAGGCAACAATATTATGCCTCGGGATTCACGAAGACACCGGATCGTTTACATTCCTCTCCACCACCCCGGAAGACTATCGTGCAGCTGCCTGGCTGACCGAACAGGGAGCCGACCACAGCGTGGTGGCGGACATGCTCACCCGTGAGATGAGCACTGAGCAGGTGTGGCTTTTGAACGATCTCACCAAAGCCGCCACATCTAAAATCATAAACGGCGTGAAGATAGTTTTCACCAGGGTTATCCGCGAGGAGTACATAGGCGATTTTTCGGTGCTGGTGCACAAATTGATGGAAATGGAAAACTTGAATGTTCTTTTTGCGCTTGCACAGATGGAAGACCGCATTCACATTGTAGCAAGAAGCCGCATCGATGAGGTCAATGTAGCTGAAATAGCCGAAAAAATGGGCGGAGGCGGCCATCCCCATGCAGCTTCTGCAACAGTCAAAAACAAAACGCTCGCCCAGGTTGAACGAAACCTTTATACGATGCTTCGGGCTCATATCCCGCCGAAGCGGACCGCACGCGACATGATGGTATCGCCGGCCATTCATGTCTCTCCGGACGACAGTTTAAACAGGGCAGCCAACCTCCTGACCCGCTACAACATCAATGTACTCCTGGTAATCGATGAAAATTCCACGCTCCTGGGATACATAACACGGCAAATTGTTGAAAAAGCCGTCTACTTCAAGCTTGAAAACCTCAAAGTCCGGGAATACATGAACATTGAAATCGTCACCGTAGACCCGGACGCCCCGCTGACCCATGTCCAGGATCTTATAATAAGGCACAAGGCGAGGATCATAGCCGTTATCGAGGCCGGCACAGTGATAGGTGTGATAACCAGGACCGACATCCTGCAGATTCTCGTCGGCGAACGTCCGGCCGAATTCCTCTTCGACTCGGGTCCCGACATCCCCCGGATGAGGACCAAGCATATGGCAGCCCTTCTCAGGGAAAGACTTCCCCCCGGATATGTAACGCTTCTGAAACGGTTCGGACAGGTGGGGGACACGCTGGGTTTGAACGTTTACCTGGTGGGCGGAGTTGTAAGGGATGTTCTTCTGAACCAGCAGAATCTCGATGTTGATATCGTCGTTGAAGACGGCGGCATTAAAGTAGCGCAGGAAATGGCGCGAAACTTCGGCGGGAGGGTAAGGAGCCATCCGAAGTTTGGAACCGCCAAGGTTATTTTCGATGATGGCCTTAAAGTGGATGTAGCAACCGCACGCATGGAATATTATGAATCCCCGGGCGCGCTTCCGGTTGTCGAAACCAGCTCTCTCAAAAGGGACCTTTCGCGCCGTGACTTCACAATCAATACACTCGCGATAAAGTTGAACAAGAAAGACTACGGGACCCTGATAGACTACTTCGGCGGCCTTGGGGACGTGAAAGGAAAAGTTCTCCGCGTTCTCCACAACCTAAGCTTCGTTGAAGACCCAACAAGGCTTTTCAGGGCGATCCGATTCGAGCAGCGTTTTGGATTCAAAATCGGCAAACTCACTCTCGCATTGATGCGCAATGCAGTGAAGATCAACGTACTCTCGGGGGTTTCCGGCCACCGCCTGTTCCTCGAATTGATGCTGATACTTAAAGAGAAGGATCCTGTAAAGGCGGTCCGGCGCATGGCCGAATTCAATCTTCTCGAATTCATTCATCCCCGTATTTCGATGAACACAGACATGGAACACCTGCTTGAAGAAATACGGAAAGTAATATCCTGGTACAGCCTGCTTTTCCTGGATGAAACGATTGAACCCTGGAAGGTTTATTTTTACGCGCTCACCTCGAGGTTAAACCTTCCCGAATTCTATCAAACCTCCGACCATATGGGTATCCGCGAAGGTGCCGGCGTCCGGTTGATTGACCAGCGCGGGAATTTCGAAAACCTGCTCGAAAGGCTTTTTAAATTCAACAACAACAACTACGACCTCTATACATTACTGCGGCCTTATGATACAGAACCACTCCTCTATCTGATGGCAAAGGCCAACAGCGAGAAGGTTCGCAAGCTGATTTCAACCTATCTGACGAAATTAAAACCGATGAAAGTACAGCTGACAGGCAAGGACCTGATAAACATGGGTTTCAAACCCGGCCCGGCCTTCAAACAGATTTTCGATGCCATACTGGAAGAACGGATGAACGCGGCTCTTACGACGAAAGAGGAAGAGATACGGCTTGTGGAACAACGTTTTGCCAAACCCGATACCGGAAAAGGATAACCCGACACTTTCAGAAACCGGCGGCGGCGAAAATCCACAGATTAAACATTCAGGAGTTATTTGAAATGACAAACAAGGTTATTGTAAGCGGAATGAGACCCACTGGAAAACTTCACTTCGGACATCTCCACGGAGCCCTGCTCAACTGGCGCCGTCTGCTGGATGAATACCGCTGCTACTACTTCATCGCCGACTGGCATGCACTCACCAGCGAATACAACCACCCCGACATCATTCGCGAAAGCACCTGTGAAATCATCATGGATTGGATCTCCATCGGGTTGGATCCGCAACGGTCCACCTTCTTCGTGCAGTCTGACATCAAGGAGCATGCAGAACTGCATCTTCTTTTTTCGATGATCACCCCCCTGCCCTGGCTCGAACGCAACCCCACCTACAAAGACCAGCTGCGGGAGATTACCCAGAGGGATTTATACACCTACGGATTTCTGGGGTACCCCGTTCTTCAGGCCGCCGACATTTTGATGTATAAAGCCACCGGAGTCCCGGTAGGGGAAGACCAGGCTCCGCATGTCGAACTGACCCGGGAAATCGCCCGGCGCTTCAATCATTTCTTCGGGCAAATCTTCCCGGAGCCGGACACCCTGCTGACGCCGACGGCCAAAATCCTGGGAATAGACCGAAGAAAAATGAGCAAAAGTTACGGCAATGCGATATTTTTAACCGATACAGATGAAGAGCTGGATCGAAAGGTGGGCCAGATGATAACCGATCCCCAGCGGGCCAAGCGGAGCGACCCCGGAAATCCGGCCGTCTGCAATGTCTTTTCTTTCCACGAAATATATTCACCCCGTGAAACGATTGATGATATCGACAAACAATGCAGGAAAGCCGGCATAGGGTGCGTGGATTGTAAAAAATTGATGGCCGCTGCATTGAAGCGGTACCTGGGCCCGGTGAGGGAGAAACGCCGGAAACTTGAAACCCGGCCGGACCACGTAAGGCAGATCATCCTGGAAGGCAACAAAAAAGCCCAGGCTGTCGCGTCGGCCACGATGGTCGAGGTGAGGGAGGCCGTTAAACTCTGACCCGAATGTTTTCGTAAACGGACGATCGAATGGATGACTACAGGGTCAAGCTTGAAATGTTCGAAGGTCCCCTGGACCTTCTGCTGCACCTGATTCACAAAAACGAGGTTGACATATTCGATATTCCTATAGCGATGATTACGGACCAGTATCTCGAGCATCTGGATCTTATGAGGTTTCTGGATGTGGACATGGCGGGGGATTTTCTGATCATGGCCTCCACGCTCATACACATAAAGTCCAGGATGCTTCTTCCGGGCGCGGGCGGCGATGACGACGACGAGGACCCCAGGATGGAAATCACCCGCCCTCTCCTGGAATATATGCTCTTCCGCGAGGCCGCCGAAGAACTGTCGGCACGTGACATGCTTGAACGAGACGTTTTCTCCAGAAAAGTTCCCCGTTATCTCCAGGAGCATCTAAGGGATTACGATCAGAAGCTGTCGGTCAGTCTTTTCGAACTTATGAAAGCGTTCAGGCGGGTGATTGAGTCAGCCTCCTCGCAGTTGCATCTGACGTTTGAACCGGAGCCCTGGTCGATCGAAGATAAAGCCGGGTATATCCTTGCCAGGATCGAAAAAGCGAAAGAGATCTTTTTCCACGAGCTCTTTTCCAAGGGTACAACAACCGAAATGGTGATTACCTTTCTAGCGATTCTGGAACTGGTGCACCAGGGCCGGATACGTATTTTTCAGCCCGATCAGGGTGGCGATATCCGTATAATGCGTCAGGAAAAAGGCAGGGCCGCATAGCATGGAGCCGACCGAAACTATGACGCTTGCAAAGATTCTGGAAGCCATAATGTTTGCAGCGGACAAACCGGTCTCCATTCCGGAATTCTGCCGCATCCTGCCTGATTATGACCGGGGTGAGATCCAGCATGCCCTGGATAGGCTGAAGAGCGACTATCAAACGATGAATCGCAGCTTTATTTTGAAGGAGGTGGCAGGAGGATATGAGTTTCGGACGAAGGCCGAATATGCCGACTATGTTATCTCAATGCTCCGGACTTCTCCTTCCAGACTTTCCCGGGCCGCGATGGAGACGCTGGCGATAATTGCCTACAAACAACCCATCATACGGCAGGAGATAGAAGTGCTGCGCGGAGTGGATGTCGGGGGCGTGCTGCGCACTTTGCTTGAAAAGAACCTCATAAAAGTCGTGGGGCGGAAAAATATTCCCGGAAAGCCCCTGATCTACGGAACTACTTCACGGTTTCTGGAGGTCTTCGACCTTCAGGATATAAAATCTTTACCAGAACTGAAGGAAATCAAGGAGCTGGAATCGGATGAAGACTGGAAGGAACCATTTAACACCGAATTTAACCAGGAGCGCCGGGAAAAAACCACCGCGTCCCACGAAACCGAAGCCACGCGAAAAATCCCCGGCGAGGAAGCCGGAGACGAGAAAGTCCACGGAGCACCGGAAAACGTGGACCCCGGCGAAAACCACAGCCCCTCCGGCTCATAAAGCGGCGTTTCAACGGCTTAACAAGGTCATTTCAACGGCCGGTGTCGCATCACGCCGCACCGCGGACCAATGGATCCGTGATGGCAGAGTTTCAGTAAATGGGAACATCGTAACCAGTCCAGGACTGCAGGTAGACAGGAACAACGAGAAGATCGCCGTCGACGGCAAACTCCTGCCCTCGGTACCGTCCTCCGTCCACATTATGCTCAATAAACCTTTCGGGTACATCTGCACTCTGAAAGACCCGGCCGGCCGGCCGGTTGTAACCGACCTGCTGAAAGACATACCGGTGCGCATATATCCGGTTGGACGACTCGACTTCGATACGCTCGGCCTGCTGCTTATGACCAACGACGGCGACCTGGCCCATAGATTGACACATCCGTCCTACCAGGTTCCAAGAACGTACAAGGCCACGGTATCGGGCTTTTTGACGGACGAGGCGATGTTCGCCCTGAGAAACGGAATAGACCTGGAAGACGGCCCCAGCGGACCTTCCAGGGCGGTTGTCGTAAGCAGGAACAATCGACAGAGCACCGTGAGGATCACGATAAGACAAGGCCGCAGCCGTCAAATCAGGCGCATGCTGGAAGCGGTCGGATACCTGGTGATTCATCTTATAAGAATCGGTTTCGGACCACTTAAACTCGGAGACCTCAAACTGGGCCAGTACCGAAAGCTCGATGACCCTGAAATTCAAAGCCTCTACGAAATGGTGGAAAGGGGCTGATTTTTTGATTGCATAGCCCGGCATGATATAGTAAGAAACAGGATCACACGGGCGGTTAACTCAGCGGGAGAGTGCCATCCTCACACGGTGGAAGTCGAAGGTTCAAATCCTTTACCGCCCACCAGCTGAAAACATGGGCCTGCAAATATTTGCAGGCCCTTTTTTAGTTTCCACGGTTTTCCTCGACGCGAACCACTGATGCTTCGAATAAAAGCCCGGCAAAGATTTTCATCGATGCCGGGCATCTAAACGATCCTATAAAAAAAACCACGTTTATCATCTAATATGCAGTAGCTCGGCCCGTCGGTTCTTGGCCATCCCCGCCTCATTATCGTTGCCGGCGACCGGCCGGGATGAACCGAAGCCTTTGGCCGTCAGGCGGTCTGCGGATATCCCCCTGGCAACCATATAAGCCTTGACCGCTTCAGCGCGCCGCTCACTCAAGCGCTGGTTGTATGCAGCCGAACCCCGGCTGTCTGTATGCCCTTGAATCTCCATTTTTACGCCGGGATTGTCACGCAGGACATCTATCACGCTGTCGATTCCGGACCGGTAGATACCCTTTATCTCGGTTTTGTCGGTGTCAAAAAGCACAGCCGGGATCACCCAGCACCCTTCGGCATTAACAGTCGCGCCCTTGGGAGTGTTGGGGCATTTGTCCTTGGCGTCTATGACTCCATCACCATCACTGTCCTTCGGTGCCGGAGGGGGAGGCTGTGGCGTTTTCTTTGCGGGAGGCTGACACGCTTCGGCTTGTTTTGCCAGTTCCCTGGCCTCTGCCAGAACAGCCGATGCTTCACAGGGACAACCGGCCCAGTAAATCTCGGCCCCTTCCCTGGCAAGCTCCCAGGCCCGCCTGATCTTTTCCGGACAATATTTTGCCCCTTCGGACTTTTCGGCTGCTGAAATGACCGCCTCAGTCTCTTCGAAATCGGCAGGACATGTCATTGCCTTATCGGTGACACCGAAGTGCGATGAAGGAGCACAACCAGCCATCACAAAAAGCAGAACAAATGCAGACAACACCAATTTCCACCTCATCATTCCATCCTCCCTTCGAATGTATGTTTTGTTTAAAAATCTGGAAGCACTTTCCCAGAGTAACGGGTACGCCCTGTTAACCGGTCTCTTTCACCCAAAGTCGAGATCCGCTGGGGCCAAAACCGCCTTACAGAAGCAAAAATCATGTGGAGTTTAGCAGGATATTTTTAAAAATGCCATGATTATTCCCCCAATCTCCGACACCCTGCTTTCCACCGCCGGTTGATGGGCCTAAAAAACGCTTTGTAATTTCGCATGTCAATAATCAGCACCAGCTCTTAAATAGTTTCCATCCGGTATTTCCGGATCGGCACTAAATGATTGATTACAGGGTTTGGAGATTCCGATCAAGTAAAAATCTGTGACGGACTGCAAAAAGCGTTATCATAACGTTACCCAACGTTACCAGGACAATGTAACGGTCTCGACAGCATACCGGGTTTGCAGCGCACAAAGATACCGTTCAACATTTATGAAGCCATTAAAGGTCTATCCAGAACAATATTTTGAAATGATGGCATAAATTTTGATTAAGGTTTTTGAGTAGGTTTGTTTATGTCGTGCCCATGAAAAAACATCGATACAGGAGGTGAAAGCAATGCCGAGGGGAGATAAAACAGGTCCTGAAGGAAAAGGACCCCGTACCGGCAGAGGTTTGGGCGGACAGAGCGCCCGAGGCCTCGGCGGCGGCTACGGCGCCGGCCCGGGGGGCAGCTGCGTGTGTCCGAAATGCGGAGAAAAATTACCACACGAGGTTGGAACTCCGTGTTATCAAAAAACCTGTCCCAAATGCGGCTCACCGATGACTCGTGAATAGGTGCCGGGCACTTATGAAAGGGAGGGGAGTGCAAAAATGATTTATCGTGAAAATACCCCCCTCACCCCGGCCCTCTCCCCCCAAAGGGTGGAGAGG
>DSCZ01000524.1 GCA_011048855.1 Desulfobacteraceae bacterium
ATACTGGACATGTTTTTTTTACTCCTTTCATCATCTTTGTTTCATCGTCATTCCGATAAACACACATACAGCCATACCCACGATCACCGCCGCTATGCCATGAGGGCCGACACCGGAGGGAGAACTCGCCAGGCCGAAATTATGGGAAATCCCTGCACCAACGATCATCCCCCACACAAACACCGCGGCATCCCCGTCGCCTTCTCCGGCCAAAAACAGCTGCCGGCCGGGACAACCGCCGGCCAGGGCAAATGCAAGACCGGCCAGAACCATACCGCCGAAGTTCCAGAGCCCCATCGTGTGAGCCACAGGCTGGCCCGCAAAACCGGGGTTGAACTGTCCGACAACCAGGTTCGTCAGAAACGAAAATATCAAAAGCGCTACAAAACCGCCGAAAAGGTGGGTCTGTTTAAAGAGAATCAGGTCCCGCAGGGCACCCATCGTGCAAAAACGGCTTCGTTGAGCCATTAACCCGATCGCCAGACCCGCGGCCAGCGAAATCAACAGCGGCGCATGCATCGAACCTGGGCCTTTTAAGCTGTAAAAGAGAACACCGCTCTTGGGTTCCCCCTGGATCTGGGGATTTAACAGCATTATCGCGAGCAAACCAACCATGGTAAGCGGAAAAAGCCACCCCACGGACGAATGCGTGCCTCCGGCCCGGCCGAGGTTATAGCCGCCCTTCAAAAACAGTGTCCCTATCCACACTCCCCCGGCAAGCCCGGCGATGCCGAACAGGGCGTTTCCATCCCCTCCCGCCAGGCGAAGCACCGCCCGCCAGGGGCAACCCAGAAACACAAGGGCGCCGATCATCGCAAACATGCCCAGCACGAACCGCACGATGGGTGCGGAGCCCGACCGGGGTCGAAATTCCTTCGACAAATAAGCGGCAATCAAGGAACCGATGACAAAACCGATAATTTCGGGCCGTAAGTGCTGAACCACTGCTGCCCGGTGAAGCCCGATCGCCCCCGCAATATCCCGTTCGAAACATGCAACGCATATTCCCATGTTGGCAGGATTTCCGGCCTTCTGAAGCAACGCGGCGATAACGCCGATGACAGCTCCCACCGCTATAATCCCCGCTCTTGTTGCAAAAACGTTTTTCCGCTCGCTCATATCCATCTCCTCATTTTCCTGGGATTCTGCAACGCTCCACTGGATGCAGCATTCAGAGAGCATGACGACGCGGACATTATATCGATTAAACCGATATGTCAAACTGGAAGTTACGATAGTTTTGAGGTTTTGTATAGACTTGTCCTATGGAAAATATAGGGTTTTGTATGGCCCGTTGTCTCCCATGCATTAAAAAACTTTCCCTGATTCAGTTCTCAGGTTTTCTGCTATATACCTCTGCCCTGGAAAGATTATGAGCCTCGATAGTTTAGACCTGGCGATTTGCCGGAGGGGTGGCAATAGAGCCATCCATACATTTTCTGAATTGCTTCGCGCTCCCGCAAGCTTTTCGCACAGCTTCGCAAGGGCTCAGCACACGCGTAGTGTAAGGAGGTCAAGCGTGGCACGGGCAAACCGGGTACCTGATGATATGTGATAGTCTCCGAATCGGAGTTCAGCGGAATTTTTTTATTTCATCGATGATTGCAGGCAGAACCTCGTGCAGGTCTCCGACCACGCCGTAGTCGGCCCTGGAAAAGAAAGGGGCATCGGGGTCGTTGTTGATGACGAGGATGCGCTTGGCACCCTTGCACCCGACCATGTGCTGAATGGCACCGCTGATACCGCATGCGATGTAGAGATCCGGCGCAATGCGGCTGCCGGTGAGACCGATCTGATCCGAATGGGGCCGCCATCCGTTGTTGGTGGCTATTCGAGACCCTCCCACGGCCCCGCCCAAAAGACCGGCCAGTTCTTCGAGGATGCTGTAGCCTTCCGGGCTTCCGACACCCCGACCGCCTCCGATCACCACGGGAGCGGTCTTCAATGAAATCCCTTCAGTCACCGCCTCCTCCCTTCGGATGACGCGCACAAGGAGGTCGGCATCCTCGAGTTCAGGAAGAAACTCCTCCAGCACCGGTTCCCTTGCCGCAGGTGACTCTTTGGGAGTTGTCACGAGAGGGGCAACCGTCACGAGTTTCGGCTCTCCGTGAAGCACGGCTTCCTCCAGGAGAGTGCTCCCCCAGCGCAGGCGAATCACCTCGAACGGATCTCCCGGGCGGATTTCGGCGCAGTTGGCCGCCATCGGCAGATCGGCCCTGGCCGCAAGGTGCGCCATCACCTCGTTTCCTCGATCCGTGCCCGCAGCAAGGATTATCCGGGGTTGCTTCTTTTCCATGATCTGAAACATGGCGGAAGCCCACGCAGCGGGCGCGTAGTCTTCCACGCCCGTGTGGCGAATCCACACCAGGCTCGTAACTCCGTAAGCGCGAATCGTATCGGCCAGGGGGCGGGCCGACTCGCCCATGAGAACCGCAATCAACGGCACATCCATCCGGGCGGCGGCTTCCCTGCCGAAGGTAAGCATCTGAAGGGAAGCTTCTTCCAGGGTACCGCGATCATGTTCGATCAGTGCCAGGATCATGACGGTATCACCTCCAAAGACTTGAGAAGGTCCACTATTCTGGGGGCTGCGGCCGCGCCTTCGCCGAGCATCTCCACCTGTTTGCCTTGTTCCGGAGGATGGTGAAGGCGTTTCATCTCCAGGGCCGCCCCTGTCGAGCAGGGCTGGATCTGGTCTACGGGTTTTTTCTTGGCCTTCATGGTTCCGCGAAGGCTTGCATAGCGCGGGAGGTTGATCCCCTCCTTGACGGTGACTACGGCAGGCAGGGGAACCTCGTAAATCTCCCACCCGGAATCGATCTCCCGCCTGGCCACCACGTTTCCGTTTAGAATTTCAATGGCTTTTACCCCGGTTACGCAAGGCAGGCCGAGCGCGTAAGCCACCCGAACGCCAACCTGGAAATCCCCGGTATCCGCCGCCTCATTTCCGAAGAGGAAAAGGTCATAAGATTCACCGGCCTCACGGCGGGCATGGATCGTTTCAACAACGGCTCGGGCGGTCTCCCCGGGGTCCCATTCGCTTCCGTCGGCTTCAAGCAGGACACCTCGCCCCACACCCCGGGCCAGGGAATCGCGTATCTGCTCCAGGGCCTCCTGAGGACCCAGGGTCAAGACGGTTGAATCTCCTTCATGTCTCTCAATCTGCAGAATCGCTTCTTCCACAGCACACTCTTCATGCGGGCTGATGGTAAAACCCAGGTTCCGCGTGACGATCGAACGTTGGTCCTCCGTTAGCTCCACCTTGGCGCCGATATCAGGCACGCGTTTGATGCATACAAGGATGTTCATGGGATCCCCTCCTGCTCAGTCTTTCATGCGCTCGTTTTCCGGATCGAACAGCGGCGCACTCCCTACGGCCTCCACGGTCACCGGGTAGGTGTCTCCAAAGTATTCGACGAGGAATCGATTGTTCTTCTCGGCCCGGTCCGGCGGCAGGTAGGCCATGAGGATGAATTTTCCCAGCGAGGGGCCGGATCCGGCACTGGTCACATAGGAGCGGCGGCCCTTGCGGTCCTCGATCGGAAGACCCTCCAGAGTAAGCACCGGGCAGTGCCCGACCATGTACCGCTTTTCGCCCGAGGACGATGTATGATCGTCAACGGTCAGGGTGCACAGGACCGCGGCAGGTTCTTCGCTGCGCGCCTTGAGGTAGGCCTCTTTGCCGATGAAGTCCTGCGGCTTGACTTTGGGGCGCGACATGCCGGCCTCCACGGCGTTGTACTCTGTGTCCAGGTCACTGCCGTAAAGACGGTAGCTCTTCTCTAGACGGGCCGTGGTGCCGTAAACACCTATTCCGGCGGGCACGACCCCGTATTTCCGGCCGGCTTCCCACAGGATGTCCCAAAGACGCCGACCGCTTTCAAAAGGACAGTAGAGCTCCCAGCCGAGCTCGCCCACGTAGGAGATGCGAAGTGCCCACACCGGGACCGGTCCGAGGGAAATCTCCCGGGCCGTGGCAAACGGGAATCCGCTGTCGGACAGGTCGTCTTCGGTGATCGACTGCACGAGGTCGCGCGCTGAAGGCCCCCACAAGCCCACAGTGCACAGGCTCGACGTCCGGTCATGGAGTTGGACCGACCCATCTGCGGGCAGATGATCCGTGAACCACTTTTTATCTACACCCCCGTGACCCCCGCCCGTGATCACCCGGAAAGCGTTCTCCGCCCGGCGCACAATAACCAGGTCCGATCGAATTCCGCCGAACGGGTTCAGAAGCAAGGTGTACACTGCTTTGTCCACGGACACATCCATCTGCGAAACGGCCACACGCTGTAGGTAACCGAGGGCGCCCGGGCCGGTTACGTCGAAAATGGCGAAGGCGCTGAGGTCTATCATGGCCACCCTGTCCCTCATGGCCAGGTGTTCGGCGTTGATGATCGGCGACCACCACCTCGCATCCCACTCGTTGGGACGATCGTTGACCCGGTCTCTGTACTCTTCCAGCAGCTTGCGGTTGGACTCGTACCACTGCGGCCGCTCCCATCCGGCGGTCTCGAAGTACACGGCACCCAGATTGCTTGTCCTGTCATGGAACGGACTCAAGCGCATGTCCCGGGATGATTCCCACTGCTCGTTCGTGTGAACGATTCCGTAGGTCTTGTTGAAACCCTCACGGGCCCGCGCCCACACGTGGCTCCTGGTGCGGGCATAGGGGTAGAATCGGGCTATGTCCATCTCGTTCGGATCGATTTCCGGAGCACCTTCGGTCATCCACTCCGCCACCAGGCGCCCGATGCCGGGTGCCTCCTTGATCCATACGGCCGCTGCAGACCAGAGCCCTTTGACTTCGGGTGTCTCTCCCACCACCGGGGCCGCATCCGGCGTGAGTGAAATCAGTCCGTTGATGGCATACTGGATTTCCACGGAATCGTGGTCGAGCATGTCCGGCAGGAGATCGAGGGCCTGCTCCAGCTGTGGTTCGAAATCTTCCCTGGTGAAAGGCATTTCAGTGGGCGAGAGCTTGGCCTCGTCGATGGATGGGATCTCGTTCGGATCATAGAGTATCGGGCGGTGGGCATACGAACCGATTTCCAGGTTGGCGGCCGCCTGACGTTCGTACATAAGGGTGCTCATGTCACGAAGAATCGGGTACTCTATTTCCCCCTTGGCTTCGGCGAACTGGGGCACGGGCCCCGCGTCGATCATCTGGTGCGCCACGGGAACGAGCGGGATGGAAGCGCCCGCCATCCTGGCGATGCGAGGGCTCCACACGCCGCATGCAACGATCACAATCTCGGCCTGAAGCTCGCCCCGGCTGGTTTTCACCGCTTTCACGCGACCCTTGTCCACAATGATATCCAGGACCTCGGTGTTGGCAAATATGCTCAGAGCGCCCATGTCTCGAGCTTTTTCCCGCATGAGCGTACCGGCTTGAAGGGAATCCACCACACCACAGGAGGGGGTGTAAAACCCGCCGAGAATCTTTTCGCTGTTGACCCATGGGAACAGCTTCAGGACACCACCAGGATCCAGGAGTTCCGACTCTATCCCCCAGCACTTGGCTGAAGCCATACGCCGCTTCAGTTCCTCGAGGCGCTCCTGAGTTTGGGCAAGCTCGATACCGCCGCACTCCCGATGAAGCCCCATGGCCTTGTATTGCTCGGTGCTGTCCAGGGTGATCTGAGTCATGGTCCGGCCATGATCCACCGGAAAGATGAAGTTGGATGCATGTCCTGTGGATCCGCCCGGATTGGGCAGCGGCCCCTTATCCACCATCACCATGTCTTTCCAACCTTTTTTGGCTAGATGATAGACGACGCTGTTTCCGACAATACCGGCCCCGATAACTACGACGCGTGCTTGATTGGGAAACGTACTCATGGCTGCTGTCCCTCCTTGTGCCTTCCTGGGTGTGCTGCCTGGAGGCCGGCGGACAAGCGCGTGAGATGCCAACGCTTTCAGAGCCCCGCCGACCGGGGTTTTTTTGACCCTTTCCTTACATTGTGCTCCTGATGCATGCCAGTGGGTCGCCTGGACCGGTGGACGAACAGGAAAGTTTTCCTATGTGAGCTGGCTTCGAATGTGCCCGATGAAACGCTTCGTATGCTTCTCCAGGATGCATGCGCATTCATCTTCGTCGCGTTCCTCCAAAGCTTTCATCAATCCCTCGAACTCCTCCGGCAAACGGCCGTAATAATTGTCGTCCGCGCTGGAAAACATCCAGATTCTAACGGCTTGATCCCGAAGCATACCCAGAATCTTAACGAGGACCTCGTTCTTGGTGGCTTGATTGATAAGGTCGTGCGCCTCCGAGTCGATGCGCATCAAAACCTTGGGGTCCTGCTCGGCCTTCATGCGATCGATCAACGCCCGAAACCGTTCAAGCTCTTCCCGCGTAATCCTTGCTGCGGCCAGATGTCCCGCCAGGCGCACCAGGAAGGACCGTATTTCGAAGACATCCTTCAACTGTTGAAAACTTACATCTGAGACAATGGTTCCCTGATTCGGGAAGATGCGTACAAGGCCTTCCGCCTCGAGCAGGATGAGCGCCTCCCGCACCGGGGTGCGGCTGACCGCGAACTCTTCGATGAGATCCTTTTCCCGGAGCGCCTGCCCGGGTTTGTAATCCAAGAAGACAATTCGTTTTTTGATTTCCGTGTAGATGGGGTTTTCCGCCACGTTTACCACCGATATATTGGTTGAATAATTTACTTGCATTTAAATATGTATACCAGTATTCTTTTTTCTGTCGGGGTTGTCAAGCCGAAAAACCAGGGTGCTCCAAGCATCTTCATCAAGCCCGATGAATTTCGCACGAATCCGGAACGTATGGCCCCCTTTGCGGGCGAAAGGCAGGCGGCTCTCATGGCAACGCGAGAGATTTTTTGGAATATTCCTTTTGCCGGTGAAATCCTCCTTTACATTCTTGCCGTCGTGTCGGTGGCCTTTTTCGGATACGGCATCTACGTGCATGTGCGCCGCATCCTGGGCGGCAAGAGGGTTGTCGTCCCCTGGGCGCGGATCCGCGGAGACGTCGGCCGTTTCCTCGGCGATTTTTTATTCAACCGAACTGTTTCCGAGAAACACCCGCTGGCCGGTATCATGCACCTTTGCATCATGTGGGGCATGATTGTGCTGTTCATGGGGACCATCATCGTTTCCATCGAGTATGACCTGTTCCAGAAAATCCTCGGCCTGGAGCGCGGCATCTGGTTCGGGCCGTTTTTCCTGGGCTTTGAGCTCGTACTGGATGGCTTCGGGGTGCTGCTGATTGCAGGGCTGGTCATTGCGCTGTTAAGGCGGTACGCCCTGAACCGGCCCCAGCTTAAACGGCGGCGCACGGACTGGATTCTGCCGGTCTGGCTTCTCGGGATCGCCGGGACGGGCTTTTTCGTGGAGGGCCTGCGCCTGGCGGGAACCTCGGCACAACTGACCTATGCGCCCGAATGGTCGCCTGTAGGATATGCGATTTCCTTCCTCTGGGTCGATGCCGCCCCGGAAGCAATCCGGGCCTGGCATGCCGGGCTCTGGTGGGTGCATGCCGTGCTTGCCCTGGGGGGCCTGGCCTACCTGCCGTATTCCCCCAAGGCCATGCATATGATCACTGCCGGAGTCAACCTTCTCTTCCGGGACCTGCGGTCCCAGGGACGTCTGGAACCGCTGGATGTGGAAGGGGCGTTCGAGCGGGACGAAGTCCTGGGTTTCGAGACCCTGGCGGATCTTTCCAGAAAGGACCTGCTTGATGTGGCCGCTTGTACGGAGTGCGGTCGATGCGAGATCAACTGCCCTGCCCACATCGCCGGTAAGCGTCTGTCCCCGCGCGATGTGGTACTCGGACTCCGCCGGCAGGTCAACGATGAATATCCGCCCTTCGCCAAATCCAGCGGTCCCCGGCGGATTCTGGACGCCGAAGTTCATCCCGTGATGATCGAGGCCTGTACTACCTGCATGGCCTGTGTAGAGACTTGCCCCGCCGGAATCGACCCTTTGAAAAAAATTCTGGAAATCCGCCGTTGCGAAGTTATGATGCAGGACGCCTACCCGGAGACCTTTGCGGAAGTGTTTGCAGGAATCGAGAAGAGGGGGAACCCCTGGAACGAACACCCTACCGCACGGCTGGATTGGGCCAGGGGGCTTGAAATCCGCACCATGGCCGAGGTGGCACAGGCGGGAGATTCCGTGGACTACCTCTTCTGGGTGGGTTGCTCAGCCGCGTTTGATCCGCGCAACCAGGAAATCGCCCGAAGCCTTGTCCGAATTTTGAACGCGGCCGGTATCTCTTTTGCCGTGCTTGGTGAGGAGGAGCGATGTACCGGTGACCCGGCCCGTCGTATGGGTCATGAGTACCTTTTTCAGGTGCAGGCGGAGAAGAATGTGAAAACGCTGGCGAGCTACGCGGTGGAGCGCATCCTCACCCTGTGTCCCCACTGCTATAATACATTTACCAAGGAATATAGTGATTTTGGAGGGCACTACCGGGTCGTGCATCACACCGAGCTGATCCGTGGCCTGATCATGGCGGGCAGGATCGAACTGGATCAGCCGATCCAGGCCGTGGCCACCTACCACGATTCCTGCTACCTGGGTCGTCACAACCGCATCTTTGACGCGCCGCGGGAAGTCATCGAAAAAATCCCGGGGCTGGAGACCGTGGAAATGGACCGATGCCGGGAATATGCCATGTGCTGCGGTGCGGGGGGCGGGCTCACCTGGATTGAGGAGGATCGGGAGCACCGAGTCAACGAACGCCGCGTGGAGCAGGCTGAAGAAGCCCTGCTGGGCCGCACGAACAGAAAGCATGGAAAGCCCGGTCTGCTTGCCACGGCCTGCCCTTTCTGCATGACCATGTTGGAAGACGGTATTGCGGCCAGGAACACGGAACTGCGGGCACTCGATATTGCCGAGTTGGTGGCCGTGGCCATGGGGCTTGAACATTCAGTGGCACGACGATTATGAAAAAATTTTTAGTAAAAGCTTTTTCCCGCTGCGGATTAAGTCGGTTGAGAAAGACGCGAAGAGCTGTGACTGGAATCGATTCTCAAAGATACGGGAGATAGAATCGGTGAGAAAGCGCACAAAAAAAATCTTTAAGTTATTTGATGAAGCTGTGCAGGCGGAAAAGCGCTATGAATTTCAGAACGCTAAATATTATTATAAAAAACTGGCTGCGTTGCATCCAAATAGCCCGGAAGCCGAACTGGCCCGTGAAAGAATTGAAGATATGGACTTGTTGTCCAACGAAAAGCGGATTTACAAGAGAATTGAACGGAATGCAAAAAGGGTCCTCACAAAAATCGGCATTGATATCTCAGGAAGCCCGGAAATGCTGCAGATATTGATGGAGGCCGACGCCATAGACGTGGACAATGAAAGTGCTCTTTTTATCCCGCTGCGCGAGGATTATATTGAGTCCTGCCTGGATGCGGTTCCGACCGACATGGCCGAAGACCCGGGTGAGAACGCCTTCGGCACCGGCGCGACCCCCCCGTTTCTTCTTCGACCGGGCAGAGACGATCTTCGATCCGCCAGTCGGGGTGAATTCGAAAAAATCGTGGAAACCGCGTCAGAATACTCTGACAGCCTGGGTATATTCAGCATACCAGTCGCCACGGACAGATCGATTTCAGATTTTGAATGCGCCCGACTCATGGAAGCCGGTTTTCCGGACCTGAAGATGACCCACACCAGGAACATGTCGGATGATGAAACAAAATATTTTCGCCACAGGGACGATTGGCTTGACGGCACAAGCTTGATCACATCGCTTACCTTCATGCCAAGCATGGTCAGGCCTTTCCTTCGAAGCGCGAGAGCCGGGAACAACCTTCTTCTGCTTGATCTTACGATTGCCGGGTCCAATGGTCCTGTCAGTCCCGAGGCGCTGCTGACGCAGATCCACGCCCAGGTCCTGTTCATGATGATCCTGGTTCAGACCGTCAACCCCGGGATTGGATGCGTGCACGGCGGTATTCCTGATATTCTGGGCGTAGGTGGTGATCTCGGCTACAGTGATCCCGCCCAGCCGCTCATCAACTCAGCGATGGCGCGTCTTAATTTATGGGTTACGGGTTTCCCTTCGGCCCAATCGGGCGGCAGCACCAGCATCATCGACGACATCCCCGGCGCCGTGGAGGAATCCGGGCTGTCGAGAAACACGCTGCGTGAGTACGGTGTACACAT
>DSCZ01000523.1 GCA_011048855.1 Desulfobacteraceae bacterium
AACACTGTCCGATATTGAAAATCAACTGCCCGCGGTGTTCATCTTCGGAATTGTCATCCAGTTCCATGCCTTTAATCAGCCATTCCATGGCCTCCTGGTAGTTCTTTTTTTGATAAAGCTCGTCCGCCTTTTGATATGCTTCGCCGGCAGTTTGCTGGTCTGCTGCATGGGCGATTGATGTACCGGGCGCCAGTCGTGACAGGGCGAGCACCATCTGATTTACACCATGACCTGGTAGCGGAGGGAAGGTCAGTTCACTTTTCTTTTTCGGCGTGGAGGTTTTCTTTTCCGCCGGCGCGGTCCTGTCTTTCAGCATCTTGACGGCCTGGTTCAGGTTGTCATAAGTTCCCTTTTGTTCCGCCATCCGGGTCAATTCATCCGGCGCCGCATCGAACATGACGCTCAGGAGCTTGGCATTGGCACTTTCGATAATCCTGTCCATCATGGCATGTTCGCCCTTGGTGGTAATCTTGATGGCGCCTGTCTGGCGCAGCTCCTGAAAGAGCAAGTCTATGTCGATACCGAACCACTTGTACTGACCTCCGGCCTGCACCCGGTGGTGTTGTGATACGCGTTGCCAATCGGCTTCGAGAGTCGCCTCGTAGGGTTCGCGCACACCGGCGAATTCCATGTCGAAGACGATAGAAATATCCGGGGTGGAACTCTGAAAACTTTCCCAGAGCAGCTCGGCGCCCTCGCGGGTCAGCGCTATGGAGGCAGCGGCTTTCTGGCCTTCCATCAAAGGCGCCCTGCCTACCGCCACAGTCCTGGTCAGCGTTTCGGCTCCTTCGGTAAAAGAGGTAACCAGGGCGAAACTGCCCGTGCGATAGACTATCGGTCCGGCAATTCTGCCATTTTCATGGGTTTGCTGAAGCGCCGCCTCCGCGGCCCGGACGCGACTTTCATCCGCTCCGTATGTAACAAGAAAATGGACAATGCCGCCCCCTTCGGCACGGCCGGTTCCCGCTTCTCCCGTCTCCTGGACGCGGGCGTACTTGAGGAAGGAAAACTGTGGTCTGCCGTTCTTCATGGCCAGACGGGGACGGTCGGGAAGATAATAAAAAACATCGGCTTCCTTCAATGACTGATAACAGACCAGATCTCCGCACCGCTCCATTTTATCCAGGTTGATTTCCTGTGAGCAGGCAGGGGGAGCCCAGAAAACTACGAGCAGGATGACAACTCCGGCCACTGCTTGCAGGCCGACACACAGCTTTTTCATGGTTCATCCCTCCTTCATCTCTTCTGGATTACTCCCTTGAAACCCTTTATTCCCCCGGCTTTTTCTTTCGTGTCTACCTGTTCGAGCCGCGGCTTAACCCAGACCGTCCAGTCATGGGTGGCGGTCTCGCCTGCAGCGATACCAAGAATAATGGACACTTCCTTGCCGGCCCAGTGGCTGAGGTCGACATCGATGCTGACCGGCTCTTCCGGCGACACGTGTTTACTGAATAACGCTACATATTCCCCGCCTTCACGGGCCCAAATTTTGAACGTCGCCCCGTCGGAATCTCTGGCGCCCCTGATGAACGCTGCCGTTGCCCTGAAATGAACCGATTCATTCAGGATCATTTTCGGGTACTCTCCTCTTATCCACCCTCCCTGCCTCTTTCTGGGATGGGTCCGCAGAAGAGATTCGGCGCCTATGTCCGGATTTACCTTTGCGCTTGCAGCGGTCATCACATAGCCCTGTTTGTCACTCACCCTGCCGGGATACGACAGACGAAGCATTTTCCCGTCCGGCGATCCGCTCTTCCATTGTGCCGCGCTCACATTTTTAAAAAAATCGTACCTGCCGACAACCGGCACAGATTCTTCATCTGTTTCAGAAGAATCATCCGGTTGTTCAGCTTTTCCTTCTATTTCCCCTCTCGCCTGCAGCACGCTGCCTGCGGGTATAAACACACCGGGCAACGGCTTTGTTTCCTGCTCTTCATCATCGGCCAGGGCTACCGCTTCTTCTTCATCCGTGGCGGGCGGCTGGTCCGGAGCGTCGCTGTCGCTCCATGTTTTTACCAGGTCATAGACCAGTTTTCCGAATGGTCGGTCTTCGTGGCCTTCCCGAACCAGGAAAAGTTCGACCTGATCGGATTCCACTACTTCTTCAGAATCGTCCCAGTCGCTTCCCCAGTCGCTTTTTTTCTTGCGGATGGTCAGCCGCGCTTTTCCGGACGTCCCCTGAATCGGATTCAAAGAGGTTTCAAAGCTGTCCAGCGGAACCCCCCACTCGAGAATCCTTCCGTCCACATAAACACCGTCAGCCCGCTTAACATTTTCATATGTTACGTCGAGCACCAGTGCGTTGCCTCTTCGCTCGGCCACTTCAACCCTGCCGATATGACCCTTGTATGTCCCCAGCCACTCATCCATGGCCTGTTCGAGGCCCTCTTCCGCCGCCCTGCCCAGAGCATCAGTCAGGGTCTGCAGAAAACCTCCCTTCTCCGCATTGGTACTTTCTGCTTCCTGCGCTGCCGCAGGAAGACCCGCAAACACCAGTAACGCGGCGATACAACCAGCCAGTATTGTTTTCATTTCACGCCTCCTTTATTCGTCGGAACCTTTGAAATTCCTTTCCCGTTTTCTTTTCAATCCAGCGTCTTCCCCTCTATGTCACCCTGTTCGTTGAGGTCGCGATAATCAGTCACATCAAGCAGGGTTTCCCCTTTTTTCGCGGTCCAGGGTCCGACGTCGCGGCTTCCGTCATTAAGAATACGGGTAACACGGAAACGATAGGGTTCATCAAGATCCCGGGAAAGCTTGAAATCAATACGACTACGGTATTCACTGTCCGGTCTGAAGGTTACTTCTTCCACCAGGTCCCGTCCCGGCGTAGGAATGGCCACCTCTACTATTTTCGCGTACAGATCCGGATCCAGTTCTTCCAGAAAATCAAAACAAAAAACATCCATCCCGGTATACCCGCGAACCATGCGCCCCCCCAGATCGGTGCGTCTGAACTTATGGGGAAACGCCTCCATATCCAGGTCAATGGGGAGGGTGGATACGACAACAGTTTCCGACTCGTTCCACTCGTCTCCTTCCCGCCGCAGTCCCGAGAGATACTCTTCAAGGGTGATGCTCACCTGGGTTTGACCTGCATTTACAGATTCCCACAGGATTTCCGTAAGATATCTATCCAGAAGAAGAACCAGATGCTCGTCGGCCCATCGGCTTCCCTGTTTCCATTCCCTGCTTTGATCAGCAAAAAGAAGTTTCACCATTGTTTCAGCTACCGGCATGCTTCTCAGCCGGGGATTGGAAATGCCGTGGTCGCGCAGAGCGCTTCGAATCCTGGCCGGGGTCCCGCCGTCACGATCACGCTCGATTCCCATGTTGAGAATGCCCTTGACCCAGAACAGCTCACTGTCTCCGGTGCCTGAACGTCCGCCGTACCGGTAAACATCGAATCCATAGTCCGGCTCATGGTCAGTACTAGATCCCAGGGCGGGACGGGCCGGCGCGAGATACCAGATGCTTGTATCCTGATGATCCTGAAACACCCTTACTCCATCAATATCCCGATAGGTTCCCAGGTCCGGCGCCGCCTGGACGGACAGCGGGAACAACAGAACAATCAGCAGAACCATCAGTCTCACGTTGATTACTCCTTTTCCGACTCAGCCAGGAGCGACTCTATTCGGGAAGATCCGATAAAAAGATTCAGGCTGCGACCGTCGTTCCATTCGGTTTCTTCAATGGTTTCTCCGGACTCTTTTACCAGCATTAACCGATACTGGTACATCAATGGATCAACACCCCGATCACCCGGAACATACAGGACAAGACCGGAGGATGTGTTTTCACTTTCCGTCAAGGCCAGTTCACGTTCTGCGACGCCTGAACCTCCCGCCGTAAAGTAAGGAGAGCGGAGGCGGATCACCAGCTTGTATATGCCGAATTCAGAAAAGATAGCGGGTATGGCTTCTAGATTGACAGGACTTGCAGGCGCCAGGGCGACGCCCCTTCGCACTTCCCGGTCGATGGCTTTCAGACCTGCTTCGTACGTCGTATCCAGCGACGTGCCCAGCCATGCCACGAGAACATCATGACCCAGTACGGTGTTTACTTCCGGAAGCCTGAAGATTCGTTCAGCTTTTGGCGGAATAGGTTTGATTGCCTTGAGTTCCCTGGTAACCCGTTCCAGTTTGCTTCCTCGCATTCGATAGGCGTTGATTTCTTCAGGAATTAAAGGAAAGCTGGTCAGATTCACAAGCTTGCCCGAAGGTTTTCCCCTGCTCCACTCGTCGAATCCCTTCACCTGGCTGCCGCTGAAGCTGCCGTACCGGATTCGAATGGGTACCGGCACCGATTCTGAATCTACCTGAACCCAGAGCCTGCCACTCAATCCTTCGCGGGAAATCTGAGCGAGTACCTCTTCCACTTCATCCTGTGTCAGGGAAAGCGTAAGCCTGAATGGTTGCCTGAGACTCGCCGGCGGGTAAACATGAATACAATCGGGCGGCAGGGAAAGTCCTGCTGCGACTGCTTCGAAATCGACCGTTGCTCCCAGGCCCTTTATAGACCGCAGATCAAGAGGGTCGGAAGGTCCAAGCCCCAGAGCTTCCCTTAAAATAGCCCTGAGGAGCATGACATCTCCTTCACGATGGGGAGCCGCAAGTTCGGCAGTGACCATCACCGAGGGCTGGCCGGGTTCGGCAAGGTGGTTATATTGAACACTGAGACCATACCCGGATTCATTGTGTACCAGAAGAATCTCCCGGGGAAGATAATAAAATACATGGCCGGCGGCCTTGTCCTGGAAAATCAGATGACTTTCCCATCCGCAGGCCTGGCTCAAATCATAAAGCAATGCCGGATCTTCAATGATGTCGGCAAGGTCAAGGGCTGTTCCGGGATCCGGTCCTTCCGGTTCAGGCTGGTCCGGGACTGCGACCGGCCTCAGTTGCGGAAGTTTTTTTTGGATCACGGAAGTTGGTATCCTTACCCGGGTGACAGGCTTCAGCCGCATGTCAGACACTTCTTTTGTCCCGGAAAGTCCCCGCAAAACGGGGGTTTGCTGCAGATCTTTTTCCTGTGCCTGTACCTCAGAAAGAAAAAAACCGTAAAACGCTGTCGGCAACAGGAGCATGATCAGCAGAAACAATGTGCTCATTGAAATGGTTTTTTTCATTATCACAAAGCACCTCACGTGATATTTCATTTTTTCTTATCCAGAGAACCGCACCCCCCGAAAAAATCACCTGGCCCGGCAATCACTGCAATGAAAGGTACAGGAATGCTTTTCGGTCCTTTCGGAACATCGGGTCCGACTTTCTTCATTGAGGCCCTTCGTTGGTTATTGATCGAACAGCCAGGAGCCTTTCACCGGCGGTACGACCGAATACAATCCAGCATCTTGAAAAAATAAACCCATGTTTTTCAACGAGCCCGACCACCAGTAATTCTTACTATACGTTATGCCTGGTTCTTTGAAAACCATTCATTGTGAGATTCTCTTCACATCACGGGCACTGTATGCTTCTTCACACTGGTGAACAGCAACAGCACCCGTTCAGCCGACGGATTCCTGACACATGGGCCGTCGCTGACCCGCGGCATGTTCTGCGAAAAATGCACGTCGCCCCAACGGCCATTTGAACAAACCTCGGGTCCTGTTAAAAAGGCGTGTCACCCTCCCCCAACGGCAAGCGGGTTACAGTAAAACAATGTCATCTCTGTTATTTGTTCACGATATCATCATCACTCAAGATATTTTTTCGATTGCATTGTGACCGTCAAAGAAGCCCGGTAGCGAAATGAGTTATTGGAAAGGCTCAACACAACATGAGCTCGGAGGAAAGGGCTTCCCGGGTTATATGCTGATTTACCAGCGTCCCTTGGCGCCCGGAGTTAATGAACAAACGTGAATATTTCGATTCTGAAGAGTACAGGCATTAACAAGTCTTATATTTCATTATCGGCACTATGTCCGTCTTGTCAAGTTTTTTGAGGTTACCGAATTGACTCATAATAAATGTTACCCAACGGGCCTCGGACATGAGATCGTTGCTTCATAATATGATGTTACCCGACATCACTCTCCGAAGGAGGGACTATTATGACTCGACGATCAAAGCAGGAGTATACCGAAGCGGTTCATCGTCGTTACAAATGGGCTACTCGGCAGGAGAAGACATTGATTTTGGACGAGTACTGTGCAACCTGTGGATGCCATCGCAAACATGCCATCAGGGTTCTGGGGAACTTCAAGCGCTTTACCAAGCCCAGGCACGGGAAACGAGGGCGACCTTCACGGTACAATAATGAAGACATTATTGGTCCCCTGAAAAAGATCTGGCTGGCTGCAAATCTGCCGTGTTCAAAGCGCCTCAAGGTTCTGCTGCCGCTCTGGTTGCCCGGATATGAACAAACCTTTGGTCCTCTCTCTGGCGATGTACGTCACGGGCTGAACGACATGTCGCCATCAACCATGGACCGTTTCCTGCAACCCGTCCGAAGCCAGTACACAAAGCGGGGACGATCTACAACCAAGCCGGGAACGTTGCTGAGAAAGCAGATCCCCGTTGCCACCAACCAGTGGGACGAATCGCGGCCGGGCTTCCTTGAGGCCGACACGGTGGCTCATTGCGGGGAATCCACCGCCGGCATGTATGTCAATACCATCGACTTTGTCGATATCGCCACGGGATGGACCGAGCAGCGTGCTGTCTGGGGCAAGGGTGAGCGAGGCGTCCTTGAACAGATCACGGACGTGGAAGCAATGCTTCCCTTTCCGATCCGTGGCTTCGACTGCGACAACGGAACCGAGTTCCTCAATTACCACTTGGTACGTCACTTCACCGATCGCAGGCGTCCGGTTCAGTTTACGCGAAGCAGACCCTATCACAAGGATGACAATGCCCATATCGAGCAGAAAAACTGGACCCACGTACGACAATGGATTGGCTATGACCGCCTGGACCATCCCGACATGGTTCCCTTGCTCAACAAGCTCTACACAACCGAGTGGCGGCTCTTTCACAACTTCTTCTGCCCCTCCTTCAAGCTCATTGCCAAAAAAAGAGTGGGATCCAAGCACATCAAGCACTATGATGCACCCAAAACACCGTTCCAACGAGTCATGGAATCGCCGCATGTGAAAGAATCGATCAAAAGGAAGCTCACCAGGCAGCTTGAAGGACTTAACCCCTTCGTGCTAAGAAAAGCCATCGACACACGGATCAGAAAAGTCTTTCCCGTCAACACCATACGTCGGTAACATCTTTTATGAAGCACCGTTACCTCTTCCATGTTCTCTCTCGGTAACATTTATTTATGTAGCAATAGGGGGGTACGGTTGCGTTTCTGTTCTCCGTCAGTATTTTGCACTTGACACGGCCGTCTGCCTGCCGTTGAATGACCTGCGAAACATCTTTCGTAACAAAGGAGGAACGGGGTGAGCGAAAACGATGCGCCGCGCCTGTCGACGGTATACGTTCTGTGGATCTTCGGTTTTACCGGGGCTCACCGTTTTTATTGTGGGAAGCCGGTTTCGGGAACAATTTATTTTTTCTCTCTGGGCATCATCGGCCTCGGGTGGCTCGTCGACGCCCTTCTCCTTCCAGGACTTTACAGGAATGCGCCGCCCTTTCACTCCGAGGGGTGGGTAAGCCGTCCTCTCGCGTGGAAGCTCCTAACTTTTCTCGGCATCTTCGGCGCGCACCGCATGTACATGGAAAAATGGTTCACGGGCGTTCTCTATCTGCTGACCCTCGGCGGCTTCGGCCTGGGATACCTTTATGACTTCTGGACGCTCGACAAACAGATCATCTCGGCGAACGATTTTCAGTGGAGCGGATACCTGGACAGGGGCGGATGCTGAATCGTCCCCCACGCTATGGCGACCGGCAGGCACGTAGCCGGCAGGATTGTCATGCCCGGCCGGGCCAGTCTGTTTCGCCCAGGGCCATGCGGCACAGATCCGTGATAAATATTTTCGGCAGACCGAAACGGGCCGTCGGTCGACGCAAGACAGCGTCGCAAACAGGACAGATCGTGATCAATGCCTCGGCGCCGCATTCAACGGCGTCACGGACGTTTTTTTCCTGCATCTCCACGGCCATTTCTTTGTTAACCGTGATGATCGGCACGCTGCAACAGAGGGCGTTCTCTCTCTCGTACCGCCTCGGCGGCCGCTCGACACCCACGAGTTCAAATATTTCATCCAGCCAGGGTTCCTGCTCTGGAAGCCATCGGACGGCACAGTTCGCGTGGTAGGCGACTTTCCTGTTCAGGGGGGTGATCCGGTCTTCGTGATCTCTGAGATAGTCGATCAAGTGCTCGAAAAGGTGGCGATACCGGAACGGCACGTCGATTCCGAGTTCCGGAGCCCGCTTGTGTGCGAGGATATACCCCTCATTGTGGATGTACACGATTTCTTTCTCTAACTCAGCCAATTTTTTGATTACCCCTTCGGCATACCGGGACGTGAAGCTCGCTCCCCCCAGGTGAACCATGCCTGTCAGGGACATTAACTCCGGCCCCCGTACCATGGTCATCCCCTCGAAAAGGCAACTCTCCATCGTTCCCGGGGGAAACTGGTCGAACTCGAACCCGTCGAATGACAAGGCCGGCTTCTCAGGATCACCCGGAATCACCTGGATGGGATCTCCTTCGCCCTCGAGCCCCCTGGCGATCTCTTCCCGAATGGAAGCATACCCGCCGACGATCGGGGAATTTCCCGTTTTTTCCTGCATGGTGAAGATGAGGTCTGCCGGATCGGCGCCGGTAGGACAATAACTGTTGCAGGCGATGCAGGTTATGCAGTGGTTCAGGATTCCGGCTTCCCTTCCCTCCGAAAGCAGCCGTATCTCCCGTGAAGCCTGTTCCCGATCGTAATCAACATATCGGCACCGGGCCAGGCAGTCGCCGCAAAAATCGCACAGTGACGCATTCCACATGACGCAAACCTCCTCACTCGCTGTTTATTCTGCCGCGATCCCGGCTTCCCGGTTCCGCGGCAGGAAGTTCTCTTTATCGATGTTTCCGCTCCGGGCACGTCGCCCGGCCGTTAAAAACCAATGTAAGCAGGTATTTGTGTGATTCTTTGTTTTGACTATACCGTAAAATACTGTTATTGAAAAACAGAAACGCATATACACGGCAACCGAAACGGTCACCTTCTCTGTGCGGGCGGCCCGGATAATTCACTTCAGCATGGCGACCAATGGCAAAACTCTCCGTCGATGAAAAAATCACTCTCCCCTGGTTTGCGGCGCTGCGCAATCCCGTCCTGGTCATTATTATTGTTTTTTTTGTGATCGCTGGCGCAACGGCCTTCCTGCTTCATGAACACGTGAAAAGCGCTACAGAACGAGCCCTGAACAGGGATCGGTCTCGCGAGGGTACAGGATATGGGCCGAGGGGAAGCCCGGAGAGGGAGCGGCGTTTTACTTCACCCTGAAACAAAACGGAAAGGGAGATTGTTTATGAAAGTAATGAGTTACATATCTGAGGAACCGACGTACATGGACAACGACCAGGCCAAGGGCGTCGCTGGACGGGTGGTAATCGGCAAAAACGACGGCGCGAATCATTTCTGCATGCGTGTTTTTGAAGTCGCCCCCGGCGGCTTCACGCCGAAACACGCCCATGACTGGGAACATGAAATATTTATTCACGCGGGCGCCGGAGAAGTTTACGGCAACGGCGTCTGGAACGCCGTCCGGGACGGCGACATTGTATTCGTTCCTCCCAGCGAAGAGCACCAGCTCCGCAACACGGGCGAAACCACCTTTGTGTTCGCGTGCCTGATTCCTTCGGGCATTCCTGAACTGTAGGACTTTACGGCCCGCACGAGCGAACCGCGGCACTAGAATGACAGAAGGGAAACTTGCATGAACGCTGCGCTGGTGAACAAAAATACTTTTTAAAATGTACTTGACGGGACTTATAGGTCACATTGTTGAAGCATGATGTGGGGGAGATTACCACCACGACGGAGATGGCGGGTCTCCCGCCGCAATCCGTAACCCATATACAGTACGTCACCGAGGATGACCTTGTCCCCGTGAGTGATGACGCACAGCAGGAATGCGAGGTCACTGACATCGAGATCGACGGCGAGGCGATACCGTTTCCCGGAAGATCGTCTGCAAAGGAGAGGGAAGCGCGATACGGGGTCTGTTCAAATAAAATAAA